>NZ_JBSHMS010000010.1:0-126547 GCF_053645575.1 Nocardia sp. NPDC055321 | reverse complement strand
GCACCCGGTCCCCCGGGGGTTCTGCTTCCCCCATTCACCGGCCCGGGTGGCCCACCGTAAAACTAAACGCGCTCCGTACTATTTCGCCGGCACCGCTTTTCACTTCTTCCGGTATGGGGAAGGAAGTCTGATCTCAGCGACCCCAGGACTCGATGAGGGCGGCGTTCTGATCCAGGATCTGGTGGTACTGGCCCTGGACGCCGAACTGCTCGGCGAGGCCGCCGGCGACGTTCTTGGCCTGATCGATCAGGGCCTGCTTGTCATTGGGGACGGTCACCGGGGCGGGGGCGACCGGCTCGGGAACGGCGGCGACCTCGGGCTCGGAGACGCCCGCGCGCAGGTAGCGGCCGCAGTGCGGCCAGGCGCCGACGCCCTGGGTGGCGAGCACGTTCTCCGCGACGCGGATCTGCTCTTCCTTGCTGGCGTGGTGGGCCATGCCGGTGCCGCCGTTGGCGGCCCAGGTGCCGGGGGAGAACTGCAGTCCGCCGTAGTAGCCGTTGCCGGTGTTGATGCCCCAGTTGCCGCCGCTCTCACACTGGGCGACGCCGTCCCAGTCGTGTGCGGGGGCAGCGGACGCGGTGGCGGAGAAGCCGAACGGGACGGCAACAAGTGCGCCGGTCACGGCCGCGAGGCCGAGGACGCGGGAGTTGATCTTCCGGTTCTGTTTCATGGTGGTTTCCCTCCCTGCGCCTGCCAACCCGGCGACGAATCGTCCGTGTCCCTGTCCCCAGGGGGTCGTGGCACCTAACCGCGGGACAGGGTTTCCGACGTGCAGCGGTTCGGTTCGGAGCCCATCTCAGGTTTGATCCGGGCCGAGACAGACGATAACGAGTAAATCTCGGCAGATCACGTCTTGATAACTCCAGAATTGCATGAAGCGAATAACCCCGAAAACGGGGTTCATGCAGGTTGGCTATGCTGCATTTTCGTATCCCGACCGGTCTGTTATACGCCTGTGATGTGATGTGTATCACTACGTTATTGTGGGGGCGGTCACGTTTTTCGGGCGTATCGGTTGGGGACGGGCGCGCGCACGCGCGCCGGGGTGCGGTTTGTCACTCCCGGGGTGTGCCGCGACGCCCGGATCGGCGTCCCGCGCGCCCGGGTCGTGGTCCCCGGGTCACCTCTTGATCATCTCTTCACAACCCGAAAACAGCCTTTGAACTGGCGATTTGCCCCATCTACGCAGCCGTGTGTAATGTTGTGTTCACCGACGCGGGGTGGAGCAGCTCGGTAGCTCGCTGGGCTCATAACCCAGAGGTCGCAGGTTCAAATCCTGTCCCCGCTACTAAGAAAGTGGCCCGGAACCTAATGGTTCCGGGCCACTTTCGCGTTTGCGGTTGTCGTGGGAGTCGGCGCCGAGCCGGATGTCGCCGGGGGCCTACCGTTCTCGCAGGCAGTCAGGGATGGGTGCGACCGGGTGGTCGGGAATCGACCCGATGTCCCGTGTGATGTTCGGAACCGGTCCGAGGATGATGCGGCCGCCGGCGCCGGCTACCGAAGTCATCTTCCGCGAAATTCCGGCAAACTCTTTGTCTTCGTGACTCTTCTGAAAGTTCATGCGACGAAGCCTCTTCTCCGAGTGCCGGCGGTGCGGAGATCGCGTCCTGGACCGCCGTTTACAGTATGCTGCGGCTGATCTTAGCCAGAAACCGACTGTTCGCGTTGTTCATTCAGCATCGTTTTCGATGCACTTTTCGCGGATAGGTGGCGATGTGGCAACTTTTCAGCGTACGAATGTCGTCTCGGGGCTCGACGGGTTTTTCGCCCACCGCCGGTATGGTTTCCGGCAACTACCGCCCGGTGCGGTGGGGGACCGGGCGGGTGGTGCTGCGACCAGGAGGTCAGTGCGTGCGGGGCAAGGGAAGCGCGATCGTGGTCGGCGGCAGCATCGGCGGGCTCACCGCCGCGATCGCCCTGGCGCGCAGGGGGATTCGGACGACGGTGCTGGAGTCGCGGGACACCTTCGACGGTCGCGCCGGGCTGGGCGCCGATTATCTGAGGCTGTGCGCGGTCACCGGGGAAGAGCCGGAGGACGCGCTCGCGCACATCTACGGCCATCGTCCGTCGGTCGGCTGCAACGCGCTGCACGGCTGGCTGGCCGAGGTGGCCGGGCGGGTCATCGGGCTCGATCTGCGGCTCGGCGTGGATGTCACCAAGGTGGATCAGGACGACGATTTCGCGTTCGCCGCAACGGGTTCGGAGGAGTTCGAGGCCGACGTGCTGATCGGCGCGGACGGTGATCACAGCCTGGTCCGGGCGGCCGTCGACCCGGGCCACGTGCTCACCGACTACACCGGATTCCTGACCTGGCGCGGCTGGATCGCCGAGACCGCGCTGCCGGCGGGCACGCCGCTGCCGGGCGCGGAGCCGCTGCGGGCGGGCGATCAGCTGCTCACGGCCGTCGCGCTACCGGGTCTGAGCGGTCTCCGGCCGTCGAAAGGGCTGCGCACCACGGCGTTCGTCTGGCACGACCCCACGCGCACGGCGCTGCTGGAGGAGCTCGGGTGCCTGCGCGAGGGCAAGATTCTGCACGGCCTGGAACCGGAACACTTTCCGCCGGGTCTGTCCGCGGAGCTGATGGACACGGCCCGTCGCATCTGGCCCGATCCCTGGCGCGGGGCCGTCGTCGACTGCCTCGAGCGCGGCACCGCGTTCGGAACGCCGTCCGGTGACTATCTGCCCGAACGGATCACGAACGGCAGGATCGCGCTGATGGGCGCCGCCGCACACACGGTGACTCCGGCGATATCGACGGGCCATCGGGCCGCCGCCGCGGATGCCCTGGCTCTGGACGGGTGCCTGCGCGACGGGGTGCTCGGCTCCCGGGCCGTGGCCGCGCTGGCGAACTATCAGGATCTGCGACTGCGCCCGGCGCGGGATCTGGTGCACGAAAGCCGGCGCTGGACCGACGCCCACCGCGCCTCGGCGCGCTGACGCGGCCCGGCTTACTCCTCGGGCGCGGACCCGTCCAGCCCGAGCATCTCGAGCAGGTACCGGCAGTCCTCGGCGTCGTGGGCGTGACTGGCTACCGTCCGGCTGGCCAATGCGTTCTGCTTGGTCAGCGCGGCTTTCTCGGCCGCGCGCGCGGTGCTGAACTCGCTCTGGTCCGCCGTATTGGATTGCTGTACCGAAGTCATCGTTGATACTTCCCGGAGCCACGCCGGGTTGCCGTATCCGAATGACTCGGGTCAACTCCGCCTACCCGGCACGTTACGTGGTGCGCTCGATCCGGATGTACGGACCTGTCGAATTTGTGAATCGTCCCACGTGCGGACGGATGGTCGCGGTGATGTGCCCCGGGTCAGCCGCAGGGTGGCCGGTAGGGCAGGAAAGGCAGGTGCCGCTCCCAGAGGTCGGGGGTCATGAGGGTCCCGGTGATGGTGCAGATCCGGTCGATCACCCGCTGCTCGTTCAGGTCCCAGAGGCGGCGCCGGCCGTCCTTGCTGGCCCCGATCAGGTAGTCGCCGCCAGGGTGGAAGCGCAGCATCCACCCGGTGGAGTCCGGCGGGACGAGAGAGCTGCGGAACAGGCGCGGGTCGGCGGGGTTCGAGAAGTCCCACAGTCGTACCGAGCCGTCGTAACCGCTGGTGACCATGGTCCTGCCGTCAGGGGAGAAATCCAGGGACGTGGTCGAGAGATTGTGAATGGCAAAGGGTTCGGCCAGGGCCTCAGGCTGTGCGGGGTCGCTGACATCCCAGGCCCTGGCCAGTTCGTAGCCCCAGATCAGCAGGGTTCTGCCATCGGGATGGAAGGTGACGCCTCGACCTTGGTGCGCGGCAGGTCCAGCGGCGGGCCCACTCGCACCGGCCGCGCCGGATCACGCACGTCCCAGAGCGTCACGCCGAAGCGGTTGCTGGTCTCGTCGGAGAGTGTCACCAGCGCGAACAACGTCCCATTCCGGTTGAACGCGCCGTTCACGACGAATTTTCCGGCGAAGGTGCGGCCACCCAGCGTTTTCGGCGCACGCCGGTCGGTGACATCCCACATCTGCATCTCGACGCCGGTCGGGACCGTGTACCCGGTGACCAGCCGCCGCCAGTCGGCGCTGAAGGCGTAGGGGCCGACGGATCCGCCCATCCCCCCTGGCCATTGCGTCAGTGCGCCGCTGGGCGCCGGACCGGAGAGATCGAAAACCTTGGTGGTGTCGGAGTAGAAGTCGCGCACAGCGAGACTCCGGCCGTCGGGACTGAGATCGATGGCGTGCCAGCCCGGCGCTGATCGGACTTCCGTGAGCAAGCGTGGATCGAGGGGGTCGCGGGTGTCCCAGACCAGTACCCGGCCGTCGGCGGAGTCGAGGGCCGCGCGCTCTCCGGAGGCGTCGAACTCGGGATATTCACCCCAGCCGACGTAACCGCCGAGTGTGGCGGCGGACAGCGACCACAGTCGTACGCTGCCCTCCGCGCCTCCGGTGGCGAGGGTCCGCCCGTCGGCGCCGAAGGCGAGCAGGGTTGGTTCGCGTGTGCACGAGAGTTCGGAGGTGCATTTCACGGGGCTGCCGGAGAGGGTTTCGCCGATCGATGTCGGACGGCCGGGGTCGGCGACACTCCACAGCTTCGTGCCCGTCCGGCCGCTGGTCGCCAGCGTGCGGCCATCCGGCCCGAATTCCACCGCGTGGATCGGCGCGTCCGAGTCGATGATCGGGGTGCCGAGCCGTTCGGGACGGGTGGCGTCGGAGATGTTCCACAGATCGACGATGCCGCCGTAGCCGTAGGTCGAGGCGTCGCCCATGCCGGCCACGGCGAGGGTGCGGCCGTCCGGGCTGAAGGCCACCGACTGAATGTCGTGTTCGGTGCGGATCGGGGGACCGACGCGAATGGGATTGCGTGGGTCCGAGGTGTCCCAGAGTTCGACGTTGCCGATGGTGTCCTGGTGCGCGACCGAGGTGCTGATCGCGGCCCGGGATCCGTCGGCGCTGAGCACGAAGTCCGTTGTGGACCCGGCCGGCACGGGCAGTACTCGACCGGGCGCCGGTTTCGCTGGATCGCTCAGGTCCCAGAGCACCATGCCGAGCCTGTCCCGGGTCGGCAGGATGGACAGGGTTATCAGCGTCCGGCTGTCCGGGGTGAAGGCCATCCGGAAGTGCACATTCGGTTGTGCCGTGACGGGCGGGGTGAGTTGGCGGGGACCTGCGGCGTCGCTGACGTCCCACAGTTGCAGCGCGTCTGCCGAGCCGACGGCGAGCAGGCGGCCGTCCGCGCTGAACGCTATCGCGCGCGGTGCGGTCGTGAAGCTGTCGAGTCGTCCCGCCGCACGGGGCTTGCCGGGCTCGGACAGGTTCCACAGTCGGACTGTCTTGTCGGCGGTGGCCGCCGCCAGCAGCCGGCCACCGGGCTGGAAGGCCAGGTCGAGCATGGCTGCCGTGCTCCCGTCCAGCACCGTTGCCAACGGCGTGTTCTGGGTGGCCAGCAGGCGAGCTCGAACGTCCGGATCGCCCGGCCGCATTCTTTCCGCGACCATGTAGAGCTGTGCCGCGAGCGCAGGATCGGCCTGTTGTAGCCGATCCGCTTCGGCCAGCACCGCCGCGAGGTCCCGCGCCTCGCGCTGCTGCGCGCCGAAGCGGGTCTGGGTGTACGCGGTGACGCCCGCGACGAGCAGTGCGACGCCCAGGAGTGCCAGTACGACCTTGGTTCGCGTGGAGCGGCGACGCGAATGGGTTGTCAGGCGCTGTGATTCGTCGAGGAAAGCGCCGGTGATGCCCGCGAGGGCGGGCGGGTTCGTGTTGTCCCGGGCGGTGCCGAGCCGCTGTCCCCGATAGAGCAGTGAGGGGTCGCGACCTGTCGAATCCCATTCGGAGGCATCGGCTTCCAGCCGCTGCCGGACTAGGAAGCCGACGCGGTCGTCTTCGATCCAGTCGCGCAGGCGCGGCCACGCGCCGAGGACGATCTCGTGGGTGAGGTGCACGGAGCCCGAGTCCACGGTGACCAGGCGGGTGCGGGCCAGAACGTCGAGGGCGGTGGCGGCGGCGACGGAATCGGCGGTGCGGGTGAGTAGTTCGGGGCGGGTGACGGTCCGGCGGGTGTCGCGGGAATCGCGGCCCACCGCGACCAAACCGAGCAGGACGTCCTTGGCTGCGGCCCGCTGCGCCTCGGACAGCTCGTCCCAGGCCAGCTCGGCGGTCGCCGCGACCGAGCCGAGTACGCCGCCCGCCTTGCGGTAGCCCGCGATGGTGAGCTTGCGCCCTTCGCGGTGCTGCCAGGTCGCGGCCATGACATGCGACAGCAGCGGCAGTGCGCCCGGGTCGTAGTTCCCAGCGTGTTCCGTCCCCCCGATGCCGCACAGTTCGGTGAGCACGAGTTCTTCCAGGCCCGGTTCGAGGGTGAGTCCGACGTGCCGGGCGGGCCCGGTGATGGTGTGGGCCAGTTCATCCGGGTGCATGGGGCCCAGGACGTGGCTGCGGTGCTCCACCGCGTCCCGCAGTACCGGGTGGGCGAGGCAGTGCGCGTAGAAGTCCGCCCGCACCGCGACGATCACGGCCGGTTTGCCTGGATCGGTTGCGTAGCCGTGCAATACGGCCAGGAACTGCTCGCGTTCACGTTCGTCGGGGCAGACGGTGAACAGCTCCTCGAACTGATCCACGATGATCAGGCTGTCGCGGGTCAGGTCGGTGAGTGCGTCCAGTGCGGCGCCCGGTTGCGCACCCGGGACGATGGTTCTGACGGACCAATTATGAACGGCTGGAACGAGACCCGCGGCGAGCAGTGACGACTTGCCCGCTCCGGAGGCGCCGATGAGCAGGACGACGCCGGTGGATTCCCGCGCGGCCGCGCGGATCGCTTCGGCAAGCCGTCCGGCGGCGTCCACGCGTCCGAAGAACAGCTCCCGATCCTGTTCGCGGAAGGCCGTCAGCCCCGGATAGGGGCATTCGCCGCCGTCCGATTCCGCGGGCGTCCAATCGGTGGCCGCCGACCAAACCCGTTGCCATTCCCGCGCGTCGGCGAGACCCGCGGGCAAGCTGCGCCCGGACTCGCGGGCGATCTGGCCGAGGGCGAGCACCACCGGCAGCAGCGATTCGAAGCGCGCCGGAACGTTGCGCCCGGCCCGCCAATCGCTGATTCGCTGTGCCGACACCGCCGCTCCGGCGTTCGGTCCCCGGGCGGCGCGCATCCGCTTCTCGGCGGCCCCGGCTACCCGCCGCAGCGTGGGATTGCCTGCGGCCGTATACAACTCAGCGAAACGCTGCGCGAAGACCGCACGCGGTGATCGAAGGTCGCGCCCGCTGTCGGCCGATTGTCCCCCGGTTACCACGCGCGGCCCTCGATTCCCCCGGGCCACACGAACATGGGGATAAATCTAGCGGTTGATCATCGTCCCTGCGGTTCGGTTCGGTTCGGTGCGGTGCGGTGCGGTGCGATCGGGAGAGGCGACGGCGGCGGTGCCGACGGCCGTTCGGGTAGCAGGCAGGCGGCGATGTCGAGGCGGGTGCGGTGGCCTCGAGCAAGATCGCTCGGTGGGCGGCGAGAAGCCACGTTCGGGCATTCCACGCGGCGGCGAACGGGGCAACCGGGCCATCCTGATGGTGACCGGCGTTACAGTGGGGGACGGGGCGGATGTGAAGGACGACGATTGAGCACACTCGCGCAGGGCAGCCCGTGGGTCGCGGTCCGGGCGGGCGACGACGTCGAGCAGTTGGCGTCGCGGATGTCCGTCGCGCACAGTTCCTTCCTCGCGGGGAACGCCCTGCCGACGGTTCGGCCGTGTGGTGATTCGGTGCGGTCGGTGGTGCTCGACTCCTGGCGGCGCAGCCGGAGCAACGGGGTCGACCCGGACGGCTTCGGCGGTGCGGTCGAGTTGGCGGGGCCGGATCTGCGGCGTTATCGCGAAACCCATCCCACCTCGCTGATCCGGCCGGTGGTGCGGAAACTACTGGTGGAGGACGCCGCGGAGGCCGGTCTGCTGGTGGCGATCAGTGACGCGCAGGGCCGGCTGCTGTGGGTCGAGGGCGATCCGAAGGTCAAGGACCAGGCCACCGGCATGAACTTCGTGGAGGGCGCGGACTGGAGTGAGGACCGGGTCGGGACCAACGCCCCGGGGACCGCGCTGGCGCTGGATCATCACGTGCAGATCTTCGGGGCCGAGCATTTCAGCCGGGTGGTGCACGAGTTCAGCTGCACGGCCGCGCCGGTGCACGATCCGCTGAGTGGGGAGATCATCGGCGCGATCGACATCACCGGCGGCCCGCGGGTCGCCGCGCCGGAGGTGCTGTCGCTGATCCGGGCGACCGTGGTCGCGGCGGAGTCGGAGCTGCGGTTGCGGTTGCTCGGTGCGCTCCCGTCTCCGGAACCGGCCTCTACGCGGCTGCAGGTGCTCGGCCCGGGCCGCCCCGTGCTGACGGTGGACGGTGAGCGAATTCGCCTGTCCCAGCGGCACGCCGAGATTCTCGTGCTGCTGGCCGAGCATCCCGAGGGTTTGAGCGCGGACCATCTGGCGATGCTCCTGGACGAGTCCGAACTAGATCCGGTGACGGTCCGCGCGGAGCTGTCGCGGGTGCGAAAAATAGTGGGTGCCAGCGTGCTCGGCTCGCGGCCGTACCGGTTGCTCGCGCCGG
This sequence comes from Nocardia sp. NPDC055321, assembly GCF_053645575.1. Classification (NCBI taxonomy): domain Bacteria; kingdom Bacillati; phylum Actinomycetota; class Actinomycetes; order Mycobacteriales; family Nocardiaceae; genus Nocardia; species Nocardia sp. NPDC055321. The sequence continues at coordinate 117,999 of NZ_JBSHMS010000010.1, read as the reverse complement.
TGGACACCGACATCGGCGCGGTGCGCCGGGCCCTGGCCCGGGGCGATGCCGCGGCGGCGCTGCGGGCGTATCCGGGTGCGGTGCTGCCGCGTTCGCTCGCCCCGGGCATCGCCGATGTGCGGGCCGGACTGCACGCCCGGGTGCGGGCGACCCTGCTGGCGGTGGGTGATCGCCGCCTGCTCGCGCGCTGGACCGCGTCGGCGGACGGTCGCGACGACATCGCCGCCTGGTGCGCCTATCTCACCTCGCTGGACCGGAATTCGCCGATGTACGCGCAGGTGGAGGCGCAATTGACGCTCCTGGACCGCAAGCTGGGCATCTGACCAATTTGTTGCAACGGTGCTGCAACATGCCCGCTCGTAGCGTTCTGGATCACACCTGACCCCGCACTATCGTCAGCAGATCCAGGAGCCTTCGATGACTGTCTTCGCCCGCCCCGGCACCGACGGGGCCGCCATGTCCTTCCAGTCCCGCTACGAGAACTGGATCGGCGGCGAATGGGTCGCGCCCGTCAAGGGGCAGTACTTCGAGAACCCGACCCCGGTCACCGGCCAGACCTTCTGTGAGGTCGCGCGCGGCACGGCGGAGGACATCGAACTCGCCCTGGACGCCGCGCACGCCGCCGCCCCGGCCTGGGGCAAGACCTCGGTCGCCGAACGCTCGGTCATCCTCAACCGGATCGCCGATCGGATGGAAGAACAGCTCGAGGCCATCGCCCTGGCCGAGAGCTGGGACAACGGCAAGCCCATCCGCGAGACCATGGCCGCGGACATTCCCCTCGCGATCGATCACCTGCGCTACTTCGCGGGAGCCGTTCGCGCCCAAGAGGGTTCGATCTCCGAGATCAACAGCGACACCGTCGCCTACCACTTCCACGAGCCGCTCGGCGTTGTCGGGCAGATCATTCCGTGGAACTTCCCGATCCTGATGGCCATCTGGAAGCTCGCCCCCGCGCTGGCCGCCGGAAACGCGGTGGTGCTCAAGCCCGCCGAGCAGACCCCGGCCTCGATCCTGTTCCTGATGAGCGTCATCGGCGATCTGCTGCCGCCCGGGGTGGTGAACATCGTCAACGGCTTCGGCGTCGAGGCGGGCAAGCCCCTCGCGTCCAGCCCGCGTATCAAGAAGATCGCCTTCACCGGTGAGACCACCACCGGCCGGCTCATCATGCAGTACGCCTCGCAGAACCTGATCCCGGTGACGCTGGAACTCGGCGGCAAGAGCCCGAACATCTTCTTCTCCGATGTGCTGGCCGCCAACGACGATTTCCAGGACAGCGCCCTCGAGGGCTTCGCCATGTTCGCGCTCAACCAGGGCGAGGTCTGCACCTGCCCGTCGCGCGCGCTCATCCAGGCGGACATCTACGACGAGTTCCTGAGCGCGGCCGTGGTGCGCACCAAGGCCGTGCGCCAGGGTGATCCGCTGGACACCGAGACCATGATCGGCGCGCAGGCCAGCAACGATCAGCTCGAGAAGATCCTGTCCTACATCGAGATCGGCAAGGGCGAGGGCGCGACGCTGCTCACCGGCGGCGAGCGCGCGGACCTCGGCGGCGACCTGTCCGGCGGCTACTACGTGCAGCCCACGGTGTTCACCGGCGACAACGCGATGCGCATCTTCCAGGAGGAGATCTTCGGCCCGGTCGTGTCGGTGACCTCGTTCGCCGACTACGACGACGCCATCAAGATCGCGAACGACACCCTCTACGGTCTCGGCGCGGGCGTCTGGTCCCGCGACGGCGGCGTCGCCTACCGCGCGGGCCGCGACATCCAGGCCGGGCGGGTGTGGACCAACACCTACCACCAGTACCCCGCGCACGCGGCGTTCGGCGGCTACAAGCAGTCCGGTATCGGCCGCGAGAACCACCGCATGATGCTCGACCACTACCAGCAGACCAAGAACCTGCTGGTCAGCTACGCCGGGAAGGCCCAGGGCTTCTTCTGATGCCCACTCCGCCCCGGCGGGTGCGCGCCACCGCGGCGGCGATGGATCTGCTCCGTCGCCTCCGCGCCGCGCACGGCCCGCTCATGCTGCACCAGTCCGGCGGCTGCTGTGACGGCTCGGCCCCGATGTGTTATCCGGCAGGCGAATTCGTCATCGGCGATCGAGACGTCCTGCTGGGAATACTGGATCTGAGCCTGAGCACGGGCGAGGTGGCCGAGACGGCGCCGGACTCGGAAGACGCTACCGCGGTGTGGATTTCGGGCCCCCAGTTCGCGGCCTGGCAACACACCCAGCTGGTGCTGGACGTAGTTCCGGGCCGCGGCTCGGGCTTCAGCCTCGAAGCGCCGGAGGGCTATCGATTCCTCAGCCGGGGAAGGGTTTTCGGGCCCGAGGAGCTCGAAGCGCTGAGCGCGGACACACCGATCACCGGTGCGGACTTCGAAGAGGGCGCTCGCCCGGCCCTGTCGGCCGAACCCCAGGTCGTCGCCGAAGCTGTCGACGCCTGCCCGGTCCCGGGGGCCGGGACGCCCTGATCCATGGTCGCGAAGCTCCCTGCGCCCCGTCATTTCCGAATGGCGGGGTGTCGGGTTGCGGGTCGCTCGAGTTCTCTGGAATTCCTGGCGGAGCAACGAATTCCTTTGCACTGCAGCGGTAATGCTCGCCTAGCTGCCTAGCTTCGGAGTGCCGCAACCGCTTTCTCGACGCTCTCTGTTCCACTGATCAATTCCAGCGTCTGCCGCGCACCGCTCCCGGTGATCAGCAGTTCCGCGAGCACCGCCGCCACATCGGCTCGCGGAATGCTCCCGGCGGTAACGGAGTCGGAGAGCTGCACCTGCCCGGTGGCGGGCTCGTCGGTCAGTCGTCCCGGGCGCAGGATCGTCCATGCCAGGTCGCGGCCGCGAAGGTCGTCCTCCGCTTGGGTTTTCGCGTCGATGTAGGCGACCCAGGACTCGTCGCCGCCCGCCGGCGGCTTGCCCGCGCCCATGGTGGAGATCTGGAGGAAGCGCCCGATGCCCGCGCGCACGGCGGCGTCGGCGAGCAGGATCGAGCCGTCGCGGTCGACGGTGTACTTGCGGTCGGGGCCGCTGCCGGGGCCCGCGCCTGCGGCGAACACCACGGCGTCGGTGCCCGCGAGGGCGGTCGCCAGCGTCTCGGCGTCGGACCGCTCGAGGTCGAGTACGAGTGGTTCGCCGCCCGCGGCCTCGATGTCCGCGCCGTGCGCGGGATTGCGTACGACGCCCCGTACCGTGTGGCCCCGCTCGCTCAGGATCCGGCTGAGCTGCAGGGCGATCTGCCCGTGTCCTCCGATGATGGCGATGCGCATGGGCGCGAGTCTAGGCCGCGCGCGGCGGTCCGGGCCGTCGCGACAGCCGGGCGCACGCAATCTGGTCAATCGACCAACGGCGCGGGCGATGATCATGTTTACTACCGCGCGGGGGAGGAGCGACGCCGACCCCGCCGTGTAGGAGACCGTATGAAAGCCGTTACGCCCGAGCCGGTTCGCCGACAACTACGGGAGCGGCGAACGGCGGGAACGGCATTGGCCGCCGCCGCGATCGCCGCGATCGTCTGCACCGGCTCCGCGCAGGCGGCCCCGGTGACCACTCGCGCGGACAGTTCGGCTTTCGACGCCGTACCGCTGAACGAGGTCTCGGTGTCGGGCCTGCACAACGCCTACGAGCGGACCAAGGGCGCGTCGATCGCGGATGTCCTGGACACCGGCGCGCGGCTGCTGGAACTCGACGTCTACACCACCTACGGCGGTGAGCGCGGATGGATCGTCAGCCATACCAACCCGCTGGCGAACGACAACAACTGCGCGTCCGCCCCGGGTTCGGCCGGCGCGGGCAGCTCCGGGAGTGGGGCGCTGTCCGGGAGTTCTGCGCTGTCCGGCAGTGCGGGCGGTTCCGGATCTGCCGGGGGCAGCGGCGATTTCAGCAGCTGCCTGGACGCGCTGCGGGCGTGGAGCGACAGCAATCCCGGCCACGACCCGGTCTATCTCAAGATCGAGTTGAAGTGGGGCTTCCGCGGTCGCGCGGGCATGGGCCCCGCCCAGTTGGACAGCCTCGTCGCCGATCACCTCGGACGGAACAGGGTGTTCGCGCCCGCGGATCTCCTCGGGTCCGCCCACGAGACCCTGGACGAGGCGGTCACCACCGCGGGCTGGCCCACCTGGAATCAAATGCGCGGCAAGTTCATTCTCTATCCGATCACCGGCACGGTCGAGAACACCCTGGCGGACTACGAACTCGACAACGTGCCGACCGAACAGGAGTACGCGAACCATCTCGATCGGCTGGCCGCCGCCGGGCAGGCGGATCGGGCCATGATGTTCCCCGCCCTGTCCTCGGCCGCCGGTAACGGTGATCCGCGCACGAGATACGAAGCGCGCCTGCGCCCCTGGTTCGTGATCTTCGACGATCAGGCCACGGACTGGCTCGGCGATCCGAATCTGCCGTCCTACTGCGCCAATCGCTATCTGACGGTGGCGACCGGGGCCGACGGCGTGCCCCCGGCGCTGGCGGCCGACGCCGATCCAGCCGCCGTGGCCCAGCGGGTGCAGTTCCTGGCCGAGACGATCCATCCCAGCGCGACGACCTTCGATTGGATGCATGTGCCCGCAGCGTTCATCGTGCGCTCTCGCAACTGCTGACCCCCGAACGCGGCCTCGACACCCGCGATTCCGGGTACCACGGCGCGGGCGCTCGCCGCCGTAGCATCACTCCATGTCGAAACGGCCTGGTGAGAGCAGAAATTCGGGGTCGCGGCGCCGGCCGATCTACCGTGTGATGCTGCGCCCGGCCCTGGTCCTGACGGCCTTCACCGTCGCGTACTTCGTGCTGCCGTTCGATCAGCTCGACGACGTCCCGGCGGTGGTGCTGCTGATCGTCGGCCTGGCGCTGGTGTTCGCGCTGTGCGCCTGGCAGGTGAATCGCATTCTGCGGGTAGATCGCCCGTTCGAGCAGGCCGCCGAGGCCCTCGCCACGGTCTTCGGCGCCTACCTGATCGCCTTCGCGACGATCTACTACCTACTGTCCCTGGCCGATTCCGCGAGTTTCGGTGCGGCCCTGACCAAACTCGACGCCCTCTACTTCACCGTGACGGTCTTCGCGACGGTCGGTTTCGGCGACATCGTCGCGGTGACGCAGCTGTCCAAGGGTTTCGTCCTGGTTCAGATGCTGGGCAATCTGCTGCTGCTCGGCATGGCCCTGCGCCTGATCACCGCCTCGGCCCGGGTTCGGAAGCGGCAATTGCGTTCCGCCAGGGGGTCCGCCCGATGATCAGGTTCTGATCGGCGGCGCGACAGTTCGACGTCAGCCCAACTCGAACTCGATACCGGCCACCCGCACCGAGGTTTCGATCGGCTCGGTGGTCGTGACCTGATAGGCGCCGTCGACGGGGTTGCAGAACGGCCCCGGCATCACCGTGTGATGCCGGGGCCGTGAGCCGGTCGCGTCGACCTACAGCGTCCGCCCGATGATCAGCTTCATGATCTCGTTCGTGCCGCCGTAGATCTTCTGGATGCGCGCGTCGGCGTACATCCGGGAGATCGGGTACTCGGCCATGTAGCCGTAGCCGCCGAACAGCTGCAGGCACTCGTCGGCGACCTTGCACTGCTGCTCGGTCAGCCACCACTTGGCCTTGGCGGCGGTGGGCACGTCGAGCTCGCCGCGCAGGTGCTTGCTGACGCAGTCGTCGGTGAAGCTCCAGGCGATGGTCTTGATCGTGTCGCACTCGGCGAGGGTGAACTGGGTGTTCTGGAAGGCGAAGACCGGCTTGCCGAAGGCCTCGCGCTCCTTGGTGTAGGCCAGGGTGACCTCGACGGTCTTCTCGATCGCGGCTGCGGCGATGACGGCCAGGATCAGGCGCTCCTGCGGCAGCTGCTGCATGAGCTGGATGAAGCCCATGCCTTCCACGGTGCCGAGCAGGTGCGTCTGCGGCACCCGGACGTTGTCGAAGAACAGCTCGCAGGTGTCCTGCCCGTGCTGGCCGATCTTCTCCAGGTTGCGCCCGCGCCGGAAGCCCTCGCGCGCGGTCTCGACCAGGACCAGCGAGACCGCGTCCGCGCCCTTGCCCTCACCGGTCTTGCAGGCCACGATCACCAGGTCGGCCAGGTAGCCGTTGGTGATGAAGGTCTTTGCGCCGTTGATGACGTAGTCGTCGCCGTCCTTGACCGCCTTGGTCTTGATGGACTGCAGGTCCGAGCCGGTGCCGGGCTCGGTCATGGCGATGGCGCCGACGATCTCGCCGGAGGCCATCTTGGGCAGCCATTCGCGCTTCTGCTCCTCGGTGCCGTAGGCGAGCAGGTAGTGCGCGACGATGCCGCTGTGCACGGGGTTGCCGAGGCTGGGCGCGAGCCCGCGCACCTGCTCGGCCAGCACGACGGCCTCGTGCGCGAAGGTGCCGCCACCGCCGCCGTACTCCTCGGGGATGCTCAGGCACAGCAGGCCGAGCTCGCCGGCGCGGTTCCAGAGCTCACGGTCGACGTGGTGCTGCCGTCCCCACCGGTCCTCGTTGGGTGCGCAATCCTTTTCGAAGAAGCGGCGCGCCAGATCGGCGAGCGCGTCCAGGTCCTCGTCCATCCACGGCGAGCGATGCAGGGCCACGAGTTGAACTCCTCTGTTCGTGTCGGCTCTGATCGAACGGTAGGACGGTATTGCCGTCGCGCCAATGACCGGCTCGCTCGAATTCTTGACCGTAGTGCTCGAGCGTCCAGTGGGGGTGTGAGCGCTAGTGCTGGTACGACCCGGGCGGGCTGCCGGTCCAGCGCCGGAAGGCCCGCGAGAACGCGCTGGCCTCGGAGAATCCGAGCCGCCGGGCGAGCGCGGTGACGGTCTCGTCCCCCCGCACCAGGCTCGCGATGGCGGCGTCGCGCAGGATCTGCTCGCGGATCCGGGTGACCGAGGTGTGCTCGTCGTGCAGCCTGCGGCGCAGGGTCTGCGGGCTCATGGCGAGTTCGGCGGCGATGTCGTCCGCGCTCGGCCACGGCCCCGAGAGCCCGCGTTCGAGGGCGCGCCGCACCTGCGCGGCGAGCGAGACCGAGTAGTCGCGGGTGCCCAGCACCCCCGCGGGCGCGTTGCGCAGGAACGACGCCAGTTCGTCCTGGCTGCGGTCGACGGGTACGTCCAGCAGCGCCGCGTCGAAAACCAGTGCGGGCGCGGCCGCGCCGAAGCGCACCGGTGCCCCGAAAATCGAGTCGTAGTCATCGATTTCGGGATCCTCCGTGTACGGCACCTCGACGCGCAGCAGCGGCAGTCGCCGCCCGCCGGCCCAGCTGAGATAGCGGTGGGTGATGGTCAGCATGGTGTCGATGATCAGCCCGACCGGGTGGACGATCCCGCCGAGATCGAACCCGACCCGCGCCTCGTCCCCGGAGACGGTGAGCGCCAACGGCGGAATCCCCGGCAGCGACCGCCGGAAACTCTCGAACCGCCGAATCCCCTCGCCGAGCGAGGGCGCCCCCATCAGCGCGAAACACACCAGCCGCAACGTCCCGCGCGGCACCGGCGCCAGCCCGAGCCCCAGCAGTTCGTCGTCGGTGTCCCGCCACAGCCGCTGCACCAGCGCCGTGGCCTGGTCCGCGGTGACTCGGGACTTGCCCTCCGCCAGCAGGATCGGCGAGATCCCGACGTCGTCGAGTATTCCCCCGACGTCCCACCCCCGCCGCTCGGCCAGCTCCACGATGGCGCGCACCCGCTGGATAGGCAGCGTGTTGCGGGCGTGTGAAGGCGGCACCCCCAGAAGGTACCAACCAGGTCAGGCCCCCGGCGCGCCGCGTTTTGGGATATCGGGCCCCCGGTGTGTAGTGTTCTTTTCACCGACGCGGGGTGGAGCAGCTCGGTAGCTCGCTGGGCTCATAACCCAGAGGTCGCAGGTTCAAATCCTGTCCCCGCTACTAGGCAGAACGGCCCGGAACCACTTGGTTCCGGGCCGTTTTCGCGTTCTGCCGGCATTGCCGACCCCCTTCGATGTCATGGATGCGGTGTCGTAGCGGGGGTTTCGCGGCGTCCCGGCATGTAGCGGACGGCGTTTTCGAGGCAACCTCCCGACCGCCGGATGGCCAGTGAGACAGAGTCGTCGGGCAGCCGTCCAGCGCCCGCTTCGCGGCAGTTCCGGTGCCCCCGCGGCGGCCGAGGAGCACCAGATTTCGCCCACGACCGCGCCTCTCGATCGATCAGTGCAGCTCAGAGCCAATTTCGAGCGATGTGCGAATTGAAATGGAATAGATCATTCCGTTCTGTTAGAGTCGTGCCATGCGATCGACCGGATCGCGGCTGTGAAGGGAAAAGCTCATGTACTTGGTTATCGGCGCCACCGCCCACTTCGGCCGTCAGGCCGTGGACGCACTGCTGGCAGCGGGGCTGCCGGTGCGCGCGCTGACCCGCCGGCCGGAGACCGCGGGAATGCCCGAGGGCGTCGAGGTGGTCGCGGGGGACCTCACCTCCGAGGGCGCTCTGGTGGAACCGCTTTCGGGTGTCGAGGCGATCTTCCTGGTGCTGCCGTACCAGATGGATGTGACCCCGTTGCTGGCCGCGGCGCGGACCGCGGGGGTGCGGCGCATCGTGTTCCTGTCCTCGGGCGCGGTGGTGGACGGCGCGGAGCGGCAGCCCGATGTCATCGCGGCCTACCACCACGAGGTGGAGCGGGCGATCGTGGCGTCGGGGATCGAATCGACGTTCCTGCGACTGTTCTTCCCCGCCATCAACTCGCTGTCCTTCGCCATGCAGCTCGCGGGCGGCGACGTGATCCGCGCGGCGTACGGGCGGGCCGCGGCGGCCCCGATTCACGAGAACGACGTGGCCGACGTGGTCGCGGCGGTGCTGCCGGGCGGGCACGCCGGGCGGGTGTACGAGCTCACCGGGCCGGAGTCGCTCACCCAGGTCGAGCAGGTCGAAATCCTCGGACGGGCGCTGAATCGGCCGCTGGTCTTCGAGGAGCTGGACGACGCGCCGGTGCGCGCGCAGATGGCGCAGTTCATGGACGCCGAGTTCATCAACGCGCTCTTCGATCTGATGGCCGCCACGGTCGGTAAGCCCGCGCCGGTCAACGAACTCGTCGCCGAGCTGACCGGGCACGCCCCGCGCGGATACGCCGAGTGGGTCGGCGACCACCTCGCCGACTTCTCCTGATCTGCCAAGTAAGCACCGCACCAGCGCTTTTCGCGGTGCGGGGGATCGGCTTCGGATCCCCCGCACCGCGTCTCGAACCCGTTCGCCATCTCAGCCCCGGAGACACCAGTGACCATCACGACCGAACCCGCCGTCGAAACATCAACGTCCGCAACCACTTCCGCCGCCCCGCTGCCGCGCCGCTGGCTCGGGCTGGTGGCGATCCTGTCCGCCACGCTGCTGAATCTGCTCGACGCCACCATCGTCACCGTCGCCGCGCCGGCGATTCGCGGTGATCTCGGCGGTTCGGCCGCCACGGTGCAGTGGCTCAGCGCCGGGTACACCCTGGCCATGGCGATCGGCCTGCTCACCGGCGGCCGGCTCGGCGACATGTACGGCCGAAAGCGCGTGCTGCTCATCGGATTGACCGGATTCCTGTTCACCTCCCTGGTGTGCGGTGTCGCGGGTTCGATCGATGCCCTGCTCATCGGCCGGGTGGCACAGGGCCTGTTCGCCGCCGTCATGGTGCCGCAGTGCTTCGGCCTGATCCGTGATCTGTTCGGCCGCGAATTCGGCAGGGCCTATGCGGCTTTCGGCCCGCTCATCGGTATCGCCACCATCGCGGGACCGATCGTGGCCGGACTGCTCGTCGACGCCGATCTGTTCGGCACCGGGTGGCGCGCGATCTTCCTGATGAACCTGCCGCTCGGCGCGGTGGCCCTGGGACTGGGCGTGTGGATCCTGCCCGCCGCCGCTCCGATGCCGGGCCTGACCCTGGATCTGCGCGGCGCGATCGTCGCGGGACTCGGTATGGGCATGCTGCTCTACCCGCTGGTGGAAGGCCGGGAACTGGGCTGGCCGTGGTGGTTGTCGGCCATGCTCGCCGCCTCGATTCCGGTGCTCGGCCTGTTCGCCCTCGATCAGGTTCGCCGCTCCCGCGCCGGACGCACCGTCCTGGTGGAGCTGAGCGTGTTCGCCAAGCGGTCGTACTCGTCCGGCATCGGTTTCGTCACCGTGTTCTTCGGCGGCGTCGGCGGTTTCTCCCTCGCGGTGGGCCTGTTCCTGCAGCTGGGCCTGGGCTACGGCGCCCTGCGCGCCAGCCTGACCATGGCCCCCTGGGCGGTCGGCGCGTTCCTCGGCTCCGGCGTCAGCGCGGTCCTGGCCCCCAGGCTCGGCCGCAAGGTCCTGCACCTCGGCCTGACCGGCATGCTCCTCGGCCTCATCGCCCTGTTCTTCCAGTTCGGCGCGACCACGGCCCCGAGCCCACTGGCCCTGTCGCCCGCCCTACTGCTCTACGGCCTCGGCATGGGCGTCATCTTCGTCCCCCTCTTCGGCATCATCGTGGGCGACCTCGAGGACCACGAGGTGGGTTCCGCCTCCGGCCTGCTGGAGTCCTTCCAGCAGGGCGCGGCCGCCCTCGGCGTGGCGGTCCTGGGCACCATCTTCTTCAGTGCCTTCGCCCTCGGCGACACCCCCGAAACCGCCCTCACCGCAATCCGTTCCGTCACGGCGGTGACCATCCTGCTGACGTTCGCCTCCTTCGCCGTGGTCTTCGGCCTCCCCAAACACGCGGCATCCCAACCACACTGAGCCAGCCCTCCCGAGTAGCCGGACCCAGGTCCGGCTACTCGCCGTTGTGTCATCTCGCGAAACGAGGCGGCGGTCGACACAGAGCGCACTCGTCGTTCGCCGCGCGAGCCGGAGGGCCTGCCTCCCCGGATCCGCCCCGTCAGATCACCGCGTTCGCGGCGCTCCCTGGAAAGTCCGTACTCAGCGCGAAGTCCGCGCCCGCGTCGAATTCGGCTCGAAACCGGTCGAGTTTGTCTCCGATCCGCCGCCGCGCATCGCTGCCCAGTGCGACCCAGTGCCGCGGCCGGGCGGAGGTCACGCTCTCGTAGATGGCTGCGGCGGCTTTCGCCGGGTCACCGGGGAACATCTCCGGGGTGAGGTCGTCGAGCATGTCGCGGAAGGCGCCGGCGGTGGCCGCGTAGTCCTCGATCGGCAGGCCGGAGGCTTTCGTGCGATGTTCGATCCCGGTGCGGAAGGAACCGGGCTGGATCACCATGGCGTGCAGTCCAAGTGGTTCGATCTCCTGCCACAGCGCCTCGGTGAACCCTTCCAGGGCGAACTTGCTGGCCGAGTAGTAGCCGTTGGCGGGCAAGCTGGCGAAGCCGTCCATGGAGGAGACGTTGACGACTATCCCCGCGTGGCGACGCCGCATGCCGGGCAGGACTTCTCGGGTCAGGGCGACGGCACCGAAGAAGTTGATCTCGAACAGCCTGCGATAGTCGGATTCGTCCTGTTCCTCCAGCGCGCCGACGAAGTCGATCGCGGCGTTGTTCACGAGAACGTCGATCGCGCCGAAGCGATCGAGCGCGGCCCGGACGCCGTTGGCGCGGTCCTCGGCGTCTGTGACGTCGAGCCGGAGCGCCAGCGCGGTTTCCGGGTAACGCGATGCCAATTCGGTGGTACTCGGGGTCGAGCTCGCGGCCAGCACCGCCTGGTCTCCACGGGCCAGGACATGTTCGGCGAGCGCCCTGCCCAGCCCTCGGGAAGCGCCGGTGATCAGCCAGGTCTTGCGGTTCATGAGAAGTACTCCTTCGACGTTGTGATCGGCCCGTGGCCGCTACTGCCCCGGGGGAAAATCGGCGGCGGCACTGGCTTCGGCCCACCTGCGTGTCTCGTCCGCGCGGTCGGCGCCGGCCGTCAGGGCGGCCGTCACAGCCTGAGCGCCGAGCAGCAGCCGGCGCGGCGGGTCGTCCTGACCGACGACGTCGATGATCACGCCGGCCGCGCGGGCCGGGTCGCCGGGCTGCGTGCCGTTGTTTTCCTTCCGGTACCGGTTCATGGCGCCGACGGTGTCCTCGTAGTCGGCCCCCACCGCGTGGAGCTCCATCGACGAGCCCTGCCAATCCGTTCGGAAAGCGCCGGGCTCCACGATGATCACCTTGATGCCGAACGGCGCGACCTCGGCGGCCAGCACCTCGGAGAAGCCCTCGACGGCGAACTTCGCGCTCTGGTACGCGCCCATGCCCGGGGTGCCGCCGACCCGGCCGCCGAGCGAGGAGAACTGTACGAAGACTCCCGACCGCTGCGCGCGCAGCACCGGCAGCGCGGCCCGGGTGACGTTGACGACCCCGAAGAAGTTCGCCTCGAACTGCTCGCGGAAGTCCTTCTCGGTCATCTCCTCGATGGGAGCGCTGTTGGCGTACCCGGCGTTGTTCACCACCACGTCCAGGCGCCCGAACGCGGCCACCGCGTCGTCCACGGCGGCGCGGGCCGCATCCGCGTCGGTGACGTCCAGGGCGGCCGTACGAACACGCGCGCCGTAGCGGGACACCAGATCCGCCAGCTGCTCCGGCCGCCGAGCCGTGGCGAGTACCTGATCGCCGCTCTCCAGAACGGCTTCGGCCAGACGCCGGCCGAAACCCCTGGAGGCGCCGGTGATCATCCATGTACGAGACATATCAATTACCTTTCGCAGAGTGCCGAAACCCGGCGACACCACTGTCTCTTCGGTTGTGCGCCCGGCACATCCGTCATCTGGCGCCGAGTCATCGGGACAGTCATTCCATGCGGTGCCGGTGACCACCGAGCTCGCTTCTTCGTGGTCCGGAATACGGGTCCGGCCCGACCCCTTCGAGGGGGTCGGTCCGGACCGGGGTCGGGGTCAGGAAGCGGGCGGGACGCAGCGGAAGCTGGTCGGGGCCGCCGGATCGCCGTCGCCCGAGTAGCGGGAGACGAACGGAAGACGGCAGATGTCGCGGGCGACCGTCTGTCCGGTGGCGGTCGTCAGGTCCGCCCGCAGCACGTCCGGAGCTTTGCCCTCCTCGACCCACGCCGTCAGGGCGGTCAGGTCGTTGCTTCCGGCGAGCGCGCAATGACCGACGCCCGGAGCCAGGAACACGCGGTAGAAATCGTCCACCTCCGTGGTGCCCCCCAGTCGCGCGTCCACACGGTCGCGGTAGTCGACGGTGCCGGCGGTGGGAATGAGCTGGTCGGCGTAGCCCTGCCAGGTGATGATCTTGCCGCCCGCGTCGCGGAACGCCGACAGGTCCGGGTCCGTGGTGCCGATGATCGAGTCGAACTCGGAGCGAGCCTGCTGGAAGATCTGATCGAACTGCGCGTAGGTGATGTTCGCGGTGTCGAAGGCGGGCTGCTTCTCCACGAAGTTGGCGACCCACTGGGCGGGGACGGGGAACGGCGAGCCCACGGTCACGCCGTCGGGTCCGGTGGTGCTGGCCGTCAGATTGCTGAAGTCGGCGCCGATCGGCAGTCCGTACCAGAGCTGTCGGCCACTGACGTCGCGCGGACCGTCCCAGATCTTGCGCACCACTTCGGCATCGGCTGCGCTGATCGTGTAATCCTTGCCCTCGCAGGCGACCGTGGAGCCGATCAAGCTCCGCGGGTCGAAGTCGCAGCGGCTCGGGTCACTGATCAGACCGTCGGCGATACCGTCCCGCGGATCGCAGGCCGCGACCGCTGCCTGGTTGAAGGCCTTGAATTCGCACGGGGTGGGGAAGGTGTGCTCCTGCTTCATCACCACCTGCGGCCAGAGCGTGGCGACCTCGAACTGATTCCAGTTGATGGCCGGGGCGTCGGCGTTGATGCCGTCGAAGTCGTCCGGGTACTTCTGGGCCTCCATGTAGCCCTGTCGTCCACCGGTGGAGCAGCCGTTCCAGTAGGAGTAGGACGCGGCGTGCCCGTAGACCTCGGTGACAACCTGCTTGCCGACCACGGCCAGCTCGTGCGCTGATCGGGACGAAAAGTTCTCCAGCAGTGCGGCATTGATCCGGCCGTTCGAGTCCAGCGCCCAGCTGCTGTCCAGACCGCTGGTATCGACGCCGGCATCGGTTGTTCCCGCCGCGTAGCCCTGCTTGACGGCCGCGGCCACGCCGCCGATGTTCCCGGCGGCGTATGCGGCGCCGCCCACCGCTTGGAATCGACCGTTCCACCCGGATTCCGGCAGCCAAACCTGCACCGTGACATGGTCGTTCGCGCCGGGGTGGGTCAGCGCGAGGGTTACTTCACAGTGCGCGGGGACATCGGCCACCGGGTACCCGCCCAGCGGCGGGGTCCCGGGGACCTGGAATGTTCCCGCGGGGACGGCGGTGGCGGTCAGCGACTCCACGGCCGCACCGGCCGGTGCCGGTAGCCGAAAAGTATTGCAGTGGAACGCGTTGTCCGCGGTGGTGGATTCGTTCGACCGGTCCACCAGTGCGTACGTCACGACAGCACCCGCCGCCGTGATGCCGGCGGCCGCGAGTGCCAGTACTCGTCGTTTCAAGATCTCTCCTCGGTTGGAATCGCACCCACTGTGTCCGGCACGCCACCACCGGCACATCGGTCGAATGACGCTCGGACGACGTAATTCCGGCTCGGGCGAGGTGATGCGCGGGGTTGAACGGTCCGTCAGCGCGTCGCGGCCTCTTCGGCACTGCGCGACGCGACGACTGACGTCGATACCGGCGTCATCTGACGGATGCACCGCCGGGGTCGCGGCGACAACAGTGGAACCGCACACTCCGCAATCACCAGTCATAAGGACGAAATCCGATGGTCAACAACGGAAATGGACGAAACAAGCGACGCTCTGTCCGGGCTGCGGCCGCGCTGGTGGCCGGTGCCGCGGGTCTGAGCCTCGCCGTCGCCTGCTCCTCGAAAGCCGTCACCCACGCCGGCCCCGACGAGGACGCGCCGCGACCGACCATCGTGCTCGAGCACGGTGCGTTCGCCGACGGATCCAGCTGGAACGAGGTGATCGCGAAGCTGACCAGGGACCGGTATCCCGTGGTGGCGGCGGCCAACCCGCTGCGTGGCCCGGCCGGTGATGCCGCCGCGCTGCGCAGCGTGATCAGCAACATCGGCGGGCCCGTGATTCTGGTCGGGCATTCCTACGGCGGCTCGGTCATCAGTACCGCGGCGGCCGGGAACGAGAAGGTCAAGGGGCTCGTCTACGTGGCCGCGTTCCTGCCCGCACCGGGCGAGTCCGCGCTCGAACTGACCAACAGGTACCCGGGCTCCACGCTGGCGGGAACGTTGAACCCGGTGCCGTTCACCGATTCCGACGGCCGTACCGGCACCGATCTCTACATCCAGCGGGACAAGTTCCCCGCTCAGTTCGCGGCCGATGTTCCCGCGGACCGCGCCGCGCTCGCCGCCGCGGCGCAGCGGCCGATAGCCCAGTCGGCCCTCGAGGAGAAGGCCACCGTCGCGGCCTGGAACGAGAAGCCGAGCTGGGACATCGTCACCACCGCGGACCTGAACATCCCGGTCGCGGCGCAGCGCTTCATGGCCGAGCGGGCCCACGCACAGGTCACCGAGGTCGACGCCTCGCATTCGGTCGCCGTCTCGCATCCGGATGTGGTCGTCGAGGTGATCGAGAAGGCCGCCGCAGCCACCCGCTGACCCGAAATCCCTTCCACCACAGGAGAACACGATCATGGATATGAAACTGGAAGTCGTCGTGCTGCCCGTCGCCGATGCCGACCGTGCGAAGGCGTTCTACGTCGATCGGCTCGGATTCCGTCTCGACGCCGACTTCACGGTGGATGACGGCTACCGCGTGATTCAGGTGACCCCGCCCGGCTCCGAGTGCTCGCTCATCTTCGGTACCGGCGTCACCGTCGCCGCGCCCGGATCGCTGGACGGGTTGCACCTCGTCGTCACCGATATCGACGCCGCGCTCGCCGAACTCACCGAACGCGGCGTCGTCGCCGACGGACCGTTCCGGGACGCGACCGGTGTCTTCCACCACGCCGGCACCACCGCCCGCGTCCCCGGAGCGCCTCCGGAGCGCCGCAGCTATGGATCCTTCGCCGCCTTCCACGATCCGGACGGCAATGGCTGGTTCCTGCAAGAAGTCACCCGGCGCGCACCCGGCCGCTGAATCCCGAACTCCGAAAGCACATCATGTCCGACGAGACCATCCAGACCTACGACGTCATAGTCCTCGGTGCCGGGCCGGTCGGTGAGAATGTCGCCGACCGCACCAGCGCCGCCGGACTGCGCACCGTCATCATCGAATCCCACCTGGTCGGCGGCGAATGCTCCTACTGGGCATGCGAACCCAGCAAGGCGCTGCTGCGTCCGGCCCTGCTGTACGGCGAAGCCGCGCGGTTCCCCGGCGTCGCGAGCGCGGTGACCGGTCCGCTCGATGCCCGTGCGGTTCTGAAACACCGCGACCGGATGGTCGCGGAGTGGAACGACCGGGGTCAGGTCGACTGGCTCGACTCCGCGGGAATCACGCTCGTTCGCGGCCACGGGCGCCTCGACGGTGTCCGGCGGGTCACGGTCGACACCCCGGACGGCGGCACCGTGCGCCTGCGCGCCCGGCACGCGGTCGCGGTCTGCACGGGCACTCGCGCGGCGCTGCCCCCGTGGCCGGACCTGGATACGTTGCGGCCGTGGACGAGTCGCGAGGCCACCGGCGCCGCGGAGGTGCCGAGTCGACTCGCCGTGCTGGGCGCGGGTGTGGTCGCGGTCGAAATGGCCACGGCCTGGCGGGCTCTCGGCTCG
Organism: Nocardia sp. NPDC055321; assembly: GCF_053645575.1. NCBI lineage: Bacteria > Bacillati > Actinomycetota > Actinomycetes > Mycobacteriales > Nocardiaceae > Nocardia > Nocardia sp. NPDC055321. The sequence continues at coordinate 101,431 of NZ_JBSHMS010000010.1, read as the reverse complement.
GAGGTGGTCCTCATCGCCCGGGAGTCACGGCTGCTCACCCGCGTCGAACCCTTCGCCGCGGACCTGGTGGCCGACCGGCTCCGCGCGGCGGGCGTCGACCTGCGCTTCGGCTCGGGCATCGCGGCCGCCGAACGGACGGGCGGTCCCGGCGGCAGCGTGCGGCTGAGTCTGGCCGACGGCACCCGAATCGTCGTCGACGAACTGCTGCTCGCGACGGGTCGTGCGCCGCGCACCGAGGACATCGGCGCGGAGACGATCGGCATCGCCCCGGGGGAGTGGCTCACCACCGACGACACATTCACGGTGACCGCGGCCGAGGGCGAATGGCTCTATGCCGTAGGCGATGTCAACCACCGGGCGCTGCTCACCCACCAGGGCAAGTATCAAGCGCGGATCGCCGGCACTGTCATCGCCGATCGGGCGGCAGGCAGGGAACTCGACATGTCCCCGTGGGGACGGCACACGGGAACCGCCGATCACCACGCCGTCCCACAGGTCGTGTTCACCGATCCGGAAATCGCCGCCGTCGGACTCACCACCGAGGACGCGGCCCGCGCGGGCCTGCGCGTCGATGTCGTCGACTACGACATCGGCCGGGTCGCCGGTGCGATACAACACGATCCGGACTATCGCGGGCGAGCGCGCGTCCTCGTCGATCCCGAACGCCGGGTGATCGTGGGGGCCACCTTCGCCGGAGCCGGCGTCGCCGAACTCCTGCATTCGGCCACCATCGCCATCACCGGCGAGATCACCCTCGACCGGCTGTGGCACGCGGTGCCCTCGTTCCCGACCATCAGCGAGGTGTGGCTGCGGCTCCTCGAGACCTATCGGGACCGGCGGTGAGGGCGTAGGCGGTCCGGGCCGGACGAGCGGTGTCCCGCCGCTGGTAGGGTGGTCGCGTGCTCACCGAGGAAGTCGACAGGATCTAGCCGCCCAGTCGAAGGCGGCGCTTTCTCACACACATTCTTGCCTTCGTCTGGCTCCGTGACGTCCGAAATCACGTGCGGCCCGCTCGTTCACGAGCAGGAAGAGTCGACGACCCATGTCCTTCACGAACTCGGCCACATCCATGTCCACCGCCATCACCCTGCACGATCTGTCCTTCGAATGGCCGGACGGCGCCGTCGCGCTGTCCGGGATCGACGGCACGATCGGCACCGGTCGCACCGGTCTGGTCGGCCGCAACGGCGCCGGAAAATCGACGCTGCTGCGGCTGATCGCCGGGCTGCTGGCGCCCACCTCCGGGCGCATCGACACCGCCGGTGAGGTGGGCTATCTCCCGCAGACGCTCACCCTCGGCCGCGACGCCACCCTCGCGCGACTGCTCGGCATCGCGGATAAGGTCGCGGCCCTGCGCGCCATAGAATCCGGCGATACCGCCGACGAGCACTTCGAGACGATCGGCGACGAGTGGGACATCGAGGCCCGCGCCGACGAGGCGCTGCACGAAATCGGTTTCAGCGCAGCCGATCTGGACCGCCGAGTCGGGGAGATATCGGGCGGTGAAGCCGTGCTGATCGCGATCACCGGATTGCGTCTGCGCCGCACGCCGATCACCCTGCTGGACGAGCCGACCAACAATCTCGATCGCGAAACCCGGGCCGCGCTGGCCGGGTTCGTGGACTCGTGGCCGGGCACCCTCGTGGTGGTGAGTCACGATCTCGAACTGCTCGAGCGTATGGACGCCACCGCGGAGTTGCACGGTGCGACGCTGGAGGTATTCGGCGGGCCCTACAGCGCCTGGAAACGATACGTGGAACAGGAGCAGGCGGCGGCGATGCAGGCGGCCCGGACCGCCGAACAGGCGTTGAAGGTCGAGAAGCGCCAGCGTGTCGAGGCCGAGACGAAACTCGCCCGCCGTGAGCGCACCGCCCGCGCGACACGCAAGGACGGTGGCATTCCGCGGATCCTCGCGGGCAATCGGGCGAGCCGGGCGCAGGGGTCGGCCGGGGCCATGCGCACCACGCTGGACGCCAAAGTCGTTGCCGCCCAGGAGATCCTCGATGCCGCGTCGTCGCGGGTCCGCCGCGACGAACATATCCATCTCGAGCTGCCCGATCCGGAGGTGCCGCGCGGGCGTCGCATCGCGGAACTGGGCGACGGCGACCGCCGCGTCATCATCCAGGGTCCGGAACGTGTCGCCCTGATCGGCCCCAACGGTGCGGGGAAGACGACGCTGATCGAGCACCTGCTCGCGGGCGGTGACCCGGACCGTGGCGCCCTGTTCACCGATCGGGTGGGGTACCTGCCGCAACGGCTGGACAACCTGGACGAACAGGCCGGCGCGCTCGACAACGTCCACGCCGTGGCCACCACGACGCCGCCCGGGGCGATCCGAAATCATCTGGCCCGCTTACTGCTTCGAGGGGACGCTGTGGAGCGGCCGGTCTCGACACTGTCGGGTGGTGAGCGTTTCCGAGTGTCTCTGGCGCGTCTGCTGTTCGCCGATCCGCCGGCGCAACTGTTGATTCTCGACGAGCCGACCAACAATCTCGATATCGCCAGCGTGGATCAGCTGGTCGAGGCCCTGGGCGCCTATCGCGGCGCGATTCTGGTTGTCAGCCATGACTATCCGTTCCTGCGTCGGATCGGGATCGAGACGGTCATCGAGCTCGACGGCGAGGGCGGTACGCGGCGCCGCGACGCGCTGTAGGCGGCGGTCGGTCGGACCCGGCGCTGTGGCCGGGCCCGGCTGCCGTGCGAGATCAGAGATGATCGGCGTCGATGATCGCCTGGGCGAACGGCTTCGGCGCTTCCTGCGGGACGTCGTGCCCGATGCCGTCGAGCACGCGGTGCTCGTACTTCCCGGTGAATTTGGCGCGGTAGGCCTTGCCGTCCTTGGCCGCACCGTCGAAGTCGCTGCCGATCGTGATGGTGGGCACCGAGATCGCCGGTCCGGTGGCGAGCTGCTGTTCGTAGGCGTCGTACTGGGGCTCGCCCGGGGCCAGGCCCAAGCGCCACCGGTAGTTGGAGATGACGATGTCCACCTGATCCGGATTGTCGAAGGCGGCGGCGGTGCGGTCGTAGGTCGCGTCGTCGAAGTTCCAGGCGGGGGAGGCGCGCTTCCAGATCAGCTTGTTGAAGTCGTGCCGATTCCGGTCGTAGCCGAGCCGGCCGCGCTCGGTGGCGAAGTAGTACTGGTACCACCAGCCCAGTTCGGCCTCGGGCGGCAGCGGCTGCTGCTGGGCGGCCTGCTGGGTGATGATGTAGCCGCTCACCGCGACCATGGCCTTGACCCGCTGCGGCCACAGCGCGGCGATGATGTCGACAGTGCGTGCGCCCCAGTCGAATCCGCCGAGCACGGCCTTGTCGATGTGCAGGGCGTCCATGAAATCGACGATGTCGCGGGCGATGGCCGACTGCTGTCCGTTCCGGACCGTCTGTGCGGACAGGAAGGTGGTCTCGCCGTAGCCGCGCAGGAACGGGACCAGCACTCGATACCCGGATTCGGCCAGCAGCGGAGCGACGTCGGCGTAGCTGTAGGCGTCGTAGGGCCAGCCGTGCAGCAGGATCACGGGCTGCCCGGTGGCCGGTCCGAACTCGGCGTAGGCGACATCGAGGACCCCGGCGTTGATCTTCTTGATCGGGCCCAGGTTGGTGTTGGCTCCCGAGCCCGCCCGCAGGGCAGCCCCCGGGACGGTCGTGGGAGTGATGGTCGTGGGCGCGGAGGTGGAGTCCGTGGAGCAGGCGGTGAGGGAAGCCGCGGTCACGCCCGCGGCCAGTACCCCAGCGAAAAGTCCTCGTCGATTGATGTTCATGGCGACGACGCTAGGTAGCGCGCCCGCCCGGCCGCGTGCGTCGGATGACGTAATCCGCGTGGTTCGGTCGCACGGCCGGTGGGCCCTGCTCCCTGCCGGCCGCCGCCGCGACCCCGCATCCGGAACCGGTCGCGACTGCCCTTCCCGGATTACGTCGGGACAGCGTCATCTGACAGATTCGGCGCACTGCCGTCGGCGGCGAAGGTATTTTCCATGGCTACCATCCGCTTTCACCTGATGTCCACACTGTCCCCCGCCGAGGTCATGCACGTGCTCACCGACTTCGGGCCCACGCGGCCCGAGGTGTGGCCGAGCATCGACGCCGACCACTTCACCGTCCACGCTCGCGGCGAGAATTGGGCCGAAGTCACCGAGGGCACCGCCGCCGCCTGGGAGCGCGCCCGCTACGAGTGGGACCCGGCCGGGGACACCGTCACCATCACCACGTTGGATTCCAAGCATTTCGGCCCGGGCGGCGGCTGGGTCTTCAAGGTCACGCCGGATCTGCCCGGCTGCCGGGTCGATGTCGAACTGACCCGCACTCCGCGGGCCCTCAAAGGGAAGATCCTGGCGGCGCTGCTGCCCCTGGTCGGGCCGTCCTCGCTGCGCAAGTCCTTCGCCGCGCCGCTGCGGGCCGCGTGATGGCCGCGCCGCAGACCCGCGCGGCACTCGCGCCCGGGACGCATGCCTTCGATTCCGACGGCGTCACCCAGCGATATCACGTGTACGGCACGGGCCCCGTCTGCCTGGCGCATCCGGGCGGGCCGGGCATCCACTGGGAGTACCTGCGCATGCCCGAGCTCGAGAAACACCTGACCATGGTGTACGTCGAGGCGCTCGGCACCGGCGAGTCCGGCCGGTTGCCGACGCATCCGAACGGGTACACCCGCGAGCGCTACAGCATTGCGCTGCAACGGATCATCGCGCACCTCGGCGTGCCGTCGGTGTATCTGCTCGGTCACTCGCACGGCGCCTTCGTCGCCGCCTACCACGCGATCCACCGCCCGGCCGGGCTCGCGGGCGTCATCCTCTACGAGGGTGCGCCGGTGACCGGACCCGAGCACGGTGCGGAGGCAAACCGGCGGCTGCAGGAGTTCGCCGCCGCGCACGCCGACCAACCCGGACTGGATGACGTGCTCGCGGCATTCGGTGGAATGCAGGACATTACGAGTGACGAGCAGACCGTCGCCGTTGCCCGCGGCGTCCTGCCGTCCTATATCGCCGGCTACTGGAGCGACGAACAACGCTGGGCGCCACTGCGAGACGGGTTGCGCGCTACTTACATCTCCGGACTCGACGCGCTCGGTTCCCCCGACCACATCGACGACCGCGCCGCGCTGCCGAAACTGACCGTCCCGGCACTGGTCATCGTGGGTTTGTTCGACGTCATCTGCGGCCCGCGCTGGGCACGGGAACTGCACGACCTCATCCCCGGTTCGCAGCTGGTGATCCTCGAAAACAGCGGTCACATGGGACATCTGGAGGAGTCCGAGCGGTTCGCCGACGCCGTCCGGAACTTCGTCCTCTCGACCCGGCCGCTGTCACCGAGCGAGACCGGTCCCGAAAGGCTCGCGAGATGAAGCGACCACACCACGAACACCACATGGTCGCGGAGCTTTTCGTCTGCGGACCGATCGCGCTGCTGATCTGGTCGGAGACCGCCGTACTGCACGGCCGGGGACCGTCCGTACGGGAGCTCATGGGCTCCGGATCGTAATGGCGGCACCGGGGTTCGGCGCGCGTGCGGGACGACGCACCCCGGTGCCGGGATCGGTTCGCGTGCCCCGGTCGCGGGTCTGCATGGTCGACGAGGTGTGCATGGAGGAAGAGCTCTACACCGCTTCGTCGTCGAAGATGTCTTCAAGAACCTGACCTTCACCGCTCGCGGCCACTCGCCGTTGTGCCACCCCACGAAACGAGGTCGTGGTCAACGATGTCCCCGTCCGGCCAAGGTCGAACGCACGCCCACTTCGATAGGCTGTCGCTCCGTGATCAGAACTCGGACAGTCGGGCATCTGCTGCTCCTTATCGGCACAGCGGTATACACGGTCTCGTGTGGCACTTCGTCGCCTGACACTCCAGCATCTCCCGCTGCGCCGAAAAAGGTCTGCACTGCGACATCGGCTGACGCAATGCATACGAGTGAGCGTGGTGCCGGCGGGTTCGCCATCGAGGTTCCGCGCCTGCGTGATTGGACGCAGCAACAGATGGCCGACTCCGCCCCCGGCTTCGTGCTGCATCGCTTCGAACTCCCAGCCGATGGAACAGGCGAGATGGGCAGCGCCACGATCACTGTCGCGGCGTTCAGCCCGGCCGACACCACCGACGCCGCGTACGCCAATCTGGATGTTCTCAGGCCGACCGGCGAGGGGTGGAAGCAAACCCTGCACGAGAGCGTCGAGGTGTGCGGTGTACGTGGGGTTCGGGTATCAGGCACCACCGACCTCGGTGGACTCGGCATGCGCCAGGACTACCTCGAACTCGCGTACGACCTCAACGGCAAGGTATACCCGATCCAGATCACAAGTCAGGTGAAATTGCCTGACCCGCAAGGATTTACCGCAGACGTAGAGACGATCCTGAACGGCGTGCGGATGCTCCCCTAGTCACCGACCCGCCCGGGATCGCTCTCGTTGTCTCCGTCAGTTCCAGAGTCTGCGGACGCCGAGAGCGCGGTTGGCCGCATCGAGGTCGATTCGGACCGCATCCGCGATACGGCTGGTAGTCCTCTCGGCTGATCTCGTGCTGGGCTCGTCACCGCGGTGACGAGCGTGCTGACCGTCGCCTCCTTCGTCCTCTCGAAAGACACGGCACCCCAACGGCACTGAGTCACCACCTCTGGGCTCAGGACCCAGAGGCCGCGGGTTCGAGTCCTGTCCCGCTACCAGCGAATACAGCCCTGGAAGAGCTGTCTGAGGACCGTATTTCGTTGTCGCGGCTTCGAATAGGGCAGTTGCCAGGTGCAGTTCGGGTGCCCCCGAAACTAGGGGCACAGCGGCGGTATCACCGGGTCACTTGCGAACGATAGTGTTCGTGGAACCGGGTTCTCCGGGATGACGAATGGAGTGTCTACGTGAGTGGAGGAACCATGAATGGTCGTCGAATTGTCTGGGGCGCACAGTGTTTGATGGCGGCCGGAGCGACCGTGGCGTTGACCGCCGCGCCGGCCTCGGCGGCGGAGGTGGTCGACCTGGTGATCGGGTTCAGCAACGGAACCCTCTACGTCGGCGGGACCTACGCGCTGACCGCGACGGCCACCGGCGGCGCCCTGGGCTCGGTGTCGATGCTGCCCTTCGTTCCCGGCGGGGTCGTGTTCGAGGACAACGGGGCCTGCGTCGGCACGGCCAAACCGTCGTACGCGAGTTCCGCGTCCGTGAACTGGACCCCGAGCGTTGTCGGTGAACACACCCTCACCGCCACGTACGAGGGCAGCAGCAAGACGATCGTCGTCACCGTGGTGCCGCTCGCCGACGGGACGACGAGCGTGCCGGCGAAGCCGGGCAACTGCTCGGGCACCGGCAGCGCGTAGTCGGACCGGCGATTTTTCGTGCACTATGACCACCCATGTGGCGGCAAACCGCCGGTCCGGGGCCGATCGTGCACGAAAATGCGGCCCCGACCCCGTCGGATCCCTCGGCGAGATCGACGCCCGATCCCCGCGTCGAAGGCGCGCCTGCCGATCTGCCTGATTTGTTCCACTTCCGGTGGGATCCTCGAACCCATGGATTGGAAAATCGAACTCGTCGCCCTGCCGGTCTCCGACGTCGATCGCGCCAAAGCCTTCTACGTCGGGATCGGCTTCAACGCCGACTACGACCACACGCCCAGCCCGGGCATCCGTTTCGTGCAGCTCACCCCGCCGGGGTCGGGGTGCTCCATCTGCCTCGGGGAGGGCCTGACCTCGGCCGCGCCGGGGAGCGTGGAGGGGATGCAGGTGGTGGTGGCCAGTGCGGAACAGGCCTACCAGCAGCTCATCGCGGCGGGGGTCGACGCCACCCCGGTCAAGGATGAGGGGTGGGGGCTGTTCACGTACTTCGCCGACCCGGACGGCAACCGGTGGGCCGTGCAGGAACTGCCGAAACAGTCCTGACCCCCGGCGCCGCTCGCCGACCGCATCCCGAATCCGGCCTCAGCCGGAGGTCTTGGCCCACCAGCCCGCGACCTCGTCCGCGCTGAGGCCGGACGCCGCGTCCAGGAACTCGAAGAGCTCGGCTTCCCGTGCCGGGTCGTAGGATTCGGCGGACGACGGGACCGGGTGGTCGATCTCGACGTACGCGCCGCGCAGGGCCGGGGCGGGGATCGTCGCGGAACCGGTGGCCAGCGCCGTCAGCTCGGTCGCCGAGCGGCGCGGGGTCGAGACGCCGGGGACCACCCGCATCGCGGGCAGCAGGTACTTCCAGCCGAACCGTTCGACGGCGCTGCGGTCGCGGGCCAGTCCGGTGCCGGGCATCATGCCCGGGTCGTAGCAGATCGGGTCGATGAATTCCGGTGCGCGGCGGGCGAGTTCGTGGACCCAGTACAGGGTCCCGAGCTTGCTGGTCGAGTAGGCGCGGACGCCGTCGCCGGGCCGCGGCCGGGCCAGGGCCCGAGGGCTCTCCCACGCCGGGGCCGCGACCATGCCGTAGGAGCGGCGGAACTTCCCGTAGTGGGTGCCCGAACCCAGGCAGACGATCCGGGACGGGGCGTCCAGGAGGTCGGAGAGCAGTCCGGTCAGCAGGTGTGGGCCGAGCAGATTGGTCGCGAAGGTGAGTTCGTATCCGTCCGCGGTCGCGGCGGTGGTGGACACCGTCTGAATACCGGCGTTGAGCAGCAGGCAGCGCGGCGGGGCGATCGCACCGCTGGCGACGAGTGCGCGGATCTCGGCGGCGGCGCTTCGCACGCCGGCGAGATCGGCCTGATCGCACACGACATAGCGGAAGTTGGCCGGATCACCCAGTGCCGCACGGAGGTCGGCGACCCGCTGTTCCGAGCGCGCGGTGGCGACGACGGTCCACTCGGGCGAACCCGCGAGCAGGCGCGCGACGACGGCGCCGAGACCGGAAGTCGCCCCGGTGAGCAAGACGGTGGCGGTGGACGTGCTCGAAGCCATGCGATTCCCCCTGTCGCGCAACGGCATACGAAAGCCATGCTAGCCGAGTCAGGGCGCTCGGCGCCGATCGCGACCCAGCGTGTACCCCGGGAAAGTGGGCCGGAGCCAACAGGTTCCGGCCCACACGCTCGGTATCGCTCACACCCTCCGATGCTGAGCGATCACGAGCGCCGGCGGCGGGGGCACGCGAAGCGCCGCGCCGACAACCGTCCCGGGAATCAGAAGGACCCGGTGCCCGGCAGGGTGGTGGTAGACGGCGCCGTGGTCGTGGACGGTGCGGTCGTGGTCGACGGTGCGGTCGTCGTCGGCGGGACCGCGGTCGTCGGGGCCACCGTCGTGGTCGGGGGCGCCGTCGTCGTCCCGGGTTCGTCGTCGACGCGAACCTCGAGGCGGGCGGCGACCTGGGCGCCCCCGGCGTCGCTTACCTGCAGGTCGAGGTAGTAGACCCCGCTCTGGCGCGGCGTCCACGTCGTCTTGGCCTTGGGCCGGCCGTCGGGTGTCGTCCCGACGACGGGTTGGCCGTCCGGCCCGTAGAAGGTGCCCTCCCCGAACACGGACGGGCCCGTCCCGCTGCCCAGCCTGAAGCTGACCCAGAGCAGCCGCCCGCCGCCGACCGGCCCCACGCCGGTCAGTTCGTAGGTGGATCCGACGACATGCGTGTCGGCGGTGATGGTGAGCGTGCCTTCGGGATTCGTCACATCCGACGCAGCGGTGGGGGCCAGGACCCCCACCGCGGTTGCGACACCCGCTACGACGAGCCCACCGATCAGGGCCGAGAATCCGGCCCGAGATTTCATCAACGTCATTCCTCAATCCATTTGCGCTGCACAGGATCGTGCAACCGCAGCGTATCTGCGCCCGTGTGCCATCACATGTGAAATGCGGCCGCGAGACGGATCGCGAAATACGGATGAGGTCCGATCAGTACGCCCCTTCGCCCCGGGCGACGGTGGTGATCGTCTTGCCGATGATGCTCATATCCAACAGCATCGACCAGTTCTCGACGTAGAACAGATCGAGCTCGACCGACTGCTCCGGCGCCAGGTCGGAGCGGCCGCTCACCTGCCACAGGCCGGTGATCCCGGGCATGACCAGCAGGCGGCGGCGCGTTACCCCGTTGTAGGAGCGCACTTCCCGGCGCACCTGGGGGCGCGGGCCCACGACGCTCATGTCCCGGCGGAGCACGTTCAGGAACTGGGGCAGCTCGTCCAGGCTGTACTTGCGGATGAACTGGCCCACCGGGGTGATCCGCGGGTCGTTCTTCAGCTTGAAGAACAGCGGGTTGCCGCCGTTGCCGGTGATCAGCGCGGGCGCCTGGCGTTCGGCGTCGGCGTACATGCTGCGGAACTTGATCATTCGAAACGGCTTGCCGTCCACGCCGATTCGTTCCGACAGATAGAAGATCGGACCCTTGCTGGTGAGTTTGACCGCGGCGGCGATCACGAGCATGAGCGGCGCGACGAGGATCAGCGCCAGGATCGCGAAACAGGTGTCGAACGCGGCTTTGTGCAGCGACATGGCGCGGTCGTATTGCGGCCCATCGATATGCAGCATCGGCATGCCTTCGAGAAGATGGCTCGTCATGCGCGTCTTGGAGATATCGATCACACCGGGCGCGACGATCAATTCCACGCCGGCCAGATCGAGATCCCACGCCATTCGGCGAATATCGCTGGGCCCCAGGTGATTGGTCGCCATGACCGCGACGGTGTCCGCTCCCACCCGCCGGGCGGCGCGCACCACCGATCGATCGTCGCCGACGATGGGTATCGAACGGCCGTCGATCTCGATGGCCGCGTCCGCCTCCGGGAGCCGGTCCGGCGTGCAGACGCCCACGACGCGATAGCGGACCGGGCGGCTGCGCGAGAACGCCGCCGCCATGGTCCGGGCGGCATCGGCACTGCCCACGATCAGCACCGATCGCTGCTGCGCGTGCGGCGTCCGCCGTCGCGCGGACCGCAGTCGCCAGACCAGCCGGCCCAGTATCAGGCCGCTGAGCCCCAGCGGCAGGGTGATCGCCAGGTACGTCCGCGCGGCGTCCAGTTCGAGCACCAGCGCCACGATCGCGAGCGGCCCGAAAAGATGCAGCGCCGACGACAGCAATTTCCGGTACTCGCCACTGCCGGTATCGATCACGCGCGGCGAGCGGGCGCCATTCCAGTTGAGCAGCGCGAGCCAGGCGAGCGCTATACCCGCGGAGATCGCGGTACCGGGGGACTCCGTGCTCGGCCACCACTCGATCGGCGCATCCGGAGTGCGGCCCAATTCGATTACGTGCGTGAGAACGACAGCGAAACACACCATGAAGAAGTCGATCGCCAGCAATTCCCGCGAGTATCGGGTTCGCCATTGATCGCGCTCGCCCGGGCGTAGCGAATTCGGCGTTGCGTCAAACGTGTCGAGCGGGGCACGGAGTTCTATACCCATGATGATGTACCTGTCATACACAAGAGGGCCTGTCGCGCTTCGATGCACGACGGTGGTCGAGGGTTCGGGGGGTGGTCGGTGCCGGTGACCGGGACGGTAACTGCCGTCAGTTCATGGTCAGTTGTCCATGTCGTGATGGTGTCGAGGGCCGTTACGGTCGGCGAGAATCCCTATCGCACATTGTGATAGCGAATTCGAATAACTAATGTTCGGGTCGGTGTGCGGCGTGCCCCCCAAGCCTGGCGGCCCGCGTGCGGGGCCGGCGGTCGAGCGTATCGCTGCGATAGTAGCCGACGAGAAGCGGAATCACGCCGGGGCTGTGTCGGGATCACACCGAATCTGGTTGTAACGTGATCGCGAAGCAATGAGATGTGGAACGTGCGGCCGGATGTCATCGGTCTGTTGGAATCGATGGTGTGGAGCTGTATGCGTTGCCGTCTGTGCAATTCTGAACGAATATCGAGTGTGCTGGATCTCGGCGCCACGCCGCCGTGCGAAAAGTTCCTTTCGCGCGGCGATCTCGACCTGCCCGAGGTGACGTATCCGCTGCATCTCCGTTTGTGCGACGAGTGCCTGCTGCTGCAACTGCCCGCGCTGATAACCCCCGAAGAGACATTCACCGAATACGCCTACTTCTCCTCGTACTCGGACAGTTGGGTCCGGCACGCCGCGGAGTTCGTGTCCGCCGCGACCGAACGCCTTGGGCTGGGCGGGGATTCGTTCGTCGTGGAGGTCGCCAGCAACGACGGCTATCTGCTGCAGCACGCGGTCGCCCGTGGCCTGCGCTGCCTGGGGATCGAGCCGTCGGTGAACGTCGGCGCGGCCGCGCTGGAAAAGAATGTGCCAACCGTCACAGCGTTTCTCGACGAGGACCTGGCGGAGCGGATCCGTTCCGAGCACGGTCCGGCCGATCTCGTCGTCGCCAACAACGTCTTCGCCCACATCCCCGACATCCTCGGCTTCGCCCGGGCGCTGCGGCGGCTGGTGGCCGACACCGGCACGGTGTCCATCGAGGTGCACCACGCGCTGAACCTGGTGCGGCACGGGCAGTTCGACACCATCTACCACGAGCATTTCCAGTACTACACCCTGGTTTCGGCCCGGCGAGCGCTGTGGACGGCGGGCCTGCACGTCATCGACGTCGAACTGCTCGGCACCCACGGTGGATCGCTGCGCGTCTGGGCCACAGCCGATTCCGCGCACCCGGTCTCGGATCGCGTCGCCGAGGTGCTGGCCGAGGAAGCCGCGGCCGGTCTCCACACGGCCGACGGCTACGCCGGCATGCGCGCGGACGCGGAAACGGTCCGCGCGGACCTGCTCGCCTTCCTCCTGGAACAGCGCGCTCTCGGCAGGCGGGTGGTCGGCTACGGCGCTCCGGGTAAGGGCAACACCCTGCTCAACTACTGCGGGATCCGCGCCGACCTCATCGAGTACATCGTGGATCGCAGCCCGTACAAGCACGGCAAATTCACCCCGGGCGCCCGCATTCCCATCCACGCGCCGGACCGGATCGCGGCCGATCGCCCCGATGTCGTGGTGGTGCTGCCCTGGAACCTGGAAACCGAACTCACCGAGCAGCTGCGGTACGTCGGAGATTGGGGCGGCGTCCTGGTCTATCCGCTGCCGAGGCTGCGCGTCGTAGATCTGAAAGACCGCGTGGTGAACCCGACGGAGATCGAGAGCAGAGTGTCATGAAGGTTGTGCTGTTCTGCGGCGGTTACGGCATGCGCATGCGCGGCGGCTCGGGCGACATGATCCCCAAGCCGATGCAGATGGTCGGCCCGCGCCCGCTCATCTGGCACGTGATGCGGTACTACGCGCACTTCGGGCACCGCGATTTCATCCTGTGCCTGGGCTATGGCGCGCAGCACATCAAGGACTACTTCCTCACCTACCGCGAGGCGATGTCCAACGATTTCGTGCTGCGCGGCGGCGAGGTCGAGCTGCTCCACTCCGACATCAGCGACTGGACGATCACCTTCGTCGACACCGGCGTCGAGTCGGCGATCGGGGAACGGCTGCGCCGCGTGCGACCGCACCTGGACGGTGAGGAGTACTTCCTCGCCAACTACTCCGACGTGCTGACCGACGCCCCGCTGGATGAAATGATCGAGCAGTTCCGGCTTTCCGGCGCTGCGGCGGCGTTGATGGCGGTGCCGCCGCAGTCGTCGTTCCACTGCGTGGATCTGAGCCCGGACGGTGCGGTCAAGACCATCACCCCGGTCTCGCAGCTGCCGGTGTGGGAGAACGGCGGCTACTTCGTGCTCAGCCAGGAGGTCTTCGACCTGCTGCCGCCGGGCGGTGATCTGGTCGAGGACGCGTGTGCCGTGCTCGCCGATCAGGGCCGGTTGTTCGGGTATCAGCACGCGGGATTCTGGAAGCCCGCCGACACCTTCAAGGAACGCGCCGAACTCGACGCCGGGTACCGGGACGGCAATCGCCCCTGGATGGTCTGGGAGAACTCGGCATGATCACCCTCGACTCCGGCCCGCTGGCCGAGATCGCGGTGCTGGGCGCGCATTGCGACGACATCGCGATCGGCATGGGCGGCACCCTGCTGACCCTCGCCGGGCGCAACCCCGGCCTGCGGGTCCACGCCCTGGTGCTCTCCGGTGGTGACACCGCGCGGGCCGCTGAGGAGCGCGCCGCCCTGCGCGCCTTCTGCCCCGCCGCCGAGGTGACCCTCACGGTCCTGGACATCCCCGACGGCCGCGCCCCGGCGCACTGGGATCGAGTCAAGAACGCGCTGAACGACTTTCGGCGCACCACGAATCCCGACGTCGTGTTCGCGCCGCAGCGCGGCGACGCGCACCAGGACCATCGGCTGCTCGCCGAACTGGTCCCGACGGAGTTCCGCGACCACCTCGTGCTGGGCTACGAGATTCTCAAATGGGAGACCGACACCCCGCGCCCGACGGTGCTGCATCCGCTGGAGCCGGAGGTCGCCGCGGCGAAGGCCCGGCTGCTGGCGGAGTGCTATCCCTCCCAGGCGAACCGGGACTGGTTCGACGACGAGGCGTTCCTGGGACTGGCCAGACTGCGCGGAATCCAGTGCCGCGCACCATATGCCGAGGGCTTTGTGCTGGACAAGGCCACCATCACCTTCGGAGGTGCGTAACGATGCGGGTGCTGGTCACCGGTCACCAGGGCTACCTGGGCACGGTCATGGTGCCCCGGCTGCTCGAAGCGGGGCACGAGGTCGTCGGCTTGGACGCCGGCCTGTTCGCCGACTGCGTTCTCGGTGCGGCGCCGCAGGATCCGCCCGGGCTGCGGCTCGATCTGCGCGACATCCGGGCGGAGCACCTCGCCGGATTCGACGCGGTGATCCATCTGGCGGCGCTGTCCAACGATCCGCTGGGCGCGCTGGTGCCGCAGATCACCCACGACATCAATCACCACGCGTCGGTGCGCCTGGCCGTGCTCGCCAAAGCGGCGGGCGTGCGCCGGTTCCTGTACGCGTCGACCTGTTCGGTGTACGGCGCCGCGGGTGACGCGCCGGTGAGCGAGAGCGCCCCGCTGCGCCCCCTGACCCCGTACGCCGAGAGCAAGGTCCGGGTCGAGGACGACGTCGCCGCGCTGGCGGACGACGGCTTCTCCCCGGTGTTCCTGCGCAACGCGACGGCGTTCGGCTTCTCGCCCCGGTTGCGCGCGGACATCGTGCTCAACAACCTGGTCGGCTACGCCGTGCTGACCGATGAGGTGCGGGTGCTCTCGGACGGCACGCCGTGGCGGCCGCTCGTGCACGCCCTGGACATCGCCGACGCCTTCGCGACCTGCCTGGTCGCCCCGATCGACGCGATTCACTGCCGGGCGTACAACATCGGCACCGAGGCGAACAACGTGACGGTGGCGCAGATCGCCGCGGCGGTGGTCGAGGTGGTGCCCACCGCCCGGCTGGTGATCACCGGCGAGCACGGCGCGGATCCGCGCTCGTACCGGGTCGACTTCTCGGCCGCCCGCGATCGGCTGGGATTCGAAGCGCGCATCGGCATTTCGGAGGGCGCGCAGGAGCTGTACCGGGAGTACCGGGCGCGGGACCTGACCAAGGACGACTTCTTCGACGGCTTCGTCCGGCTGTCCCGGTTGCGCGCGCTGCGCGAGCGGGGCGTGCTGGGCGACGACCTGCGGCGGGTGATCGCGTGATCCCGCCGTGCGGCCGACCGATTCCGGCATGCGGCCGAGTGCTCCCGCCGTCCGGCCGGGTGATGCCGCCGTGACGGGGTCGGGGCCGAGGGGATCGGCGCGCTGCCGCGGTTGCGCGGGAAGCGAACTCGACATCGTGCTCGATCTCGGCGCGGTCGCCGCCGCGGATGACTTCCCGCCGGCGAGCGCCCCGGTCGATCCCGCCGAGACCGCGCATCCGCTGGCCATGCTCCGCTGCGGGGACTGCGGTCTGGCGCAGCTCGCCGCCGACGACACCGTCACCCGCGAGCCGCGCGGCATCGAACCGCGGGCGCTGCGGGAGCAGGCTGCCGACGCGGTGGCGCGGGTGGCGGCGTCGGGCCTGCTGCGGGGTTCGACGGCACGGGAATTCGGCAGTCCGCACGGTGGCAGCTGGCTGCCGCTGCTCGGCGACCGCGATTTCGAGATCACCGATGCCCCCGCGGATCTCGTGATCGACTGCTTCGGCATCATGCACGAGCCGGACCAGCGCGCCGCGTTCGCCCGCCGCGCCGCGGCGCTGACCCCGGACGGCGTGCTGCTGCTGCAGTACCACTCGCTGAGCGCGATCGTCCGGCTCGGGCAGTGGAATGCCCTGCGCCACGGTCATTTCGGCTACTACACCCTGCCGGTGCTGCGCCGGCTCCTGCGCGACGCGGGGCTGAGCGCGGTGCACGCGTGGGAGTTCGATCTCTACGGCGGCACGGTCCTGCTCGCCGCCGTCGCCGGTATCGCCGAACCCGCCGAGTCGGTGCTACGCGTGGCGGCAGCCGAGGCGGCGTCGACCGATCCGGACGCGGTCCGCGGTCTCCAGCGCGCGGCCGACGAGCAGGCGCTGGCGCTGCGCCGCCGGCTGGACACCGAATCCGCCCGCGGCCGAACCGTGTACGCGTACGGCGCGGCGTCGCGGGCGGTCGCCCTGTTCTGCCGCGCGGGCCTGCATCGCGGTCTGCTCGCCGGTGTGGCGGACGCGTCGGCCGCGAAATGGGGCCGGCGAATGCCGGGTACCGATATCCCGATCATCGCACCGGCCGACCTCGTCGCGGCCGATCCGGATCGGGTGCTGCTGACCGTTCCGGATCTCCTCGCCGAGGTTACCGAGCAGTACCCGGAATTGAATGGCAGGTGGATTCTCGACGGCGCCGAAGCGCACGACATCGTGAATGGAACTGCGCTGTCAGGGTATTCGCGATGATCAGGGAATGTGACATCGGTCACGAAAAGGTTTGCGAAGTTCCCCTGCGCTGGAGCGGGTCTATACCGTCGAACAGCCGGGCGTTCCTTCGGCGCAATGGATCGCGGGCGGATTGTCTACTGATGAGGAATGTTGTGCATGCGCGGGGTGGTTCGTATCGCTACCGCGCCACACGGGTTCGTGTTGAATCAGCGCTGGTAGCCGGGGTTTTTCCGGTGAACAGGAGTTCGGTTATCGCCGACGCGGACGCGGTCGGCCGAATTGCCGATCGCGAAAGTCGTTCGCCGCGAGACAGTTCCGATTCGTGTTCGCGCAATTCCCGGCGCGCATTCGAGCGCCCCGCGGAGGAGTAAACGTGGTCAGCCTGTCCGTGTGCGTCCCCGCCTACAATGCCGGGCGCACCGTGGAAACGACGCTGCGCTCGGTTCTGGATCAGAACGTCGATTTCGAGCTGCTGCTCCTGGATAACGCGAGTTCGGACGAGACAGCCGATATCGTCGCGTCATTCGACGATTCCCGGCTGCGCGTCGTCCGCAACGCCGAGACCCTGTCCATCGGCGACAATTGGAACCGGGCGATCCGGCTCTCCAGGGGAAAACTGGTCAAGGTCGTGTGCGCCGACGACATCATCCTGCCGGGCGCGCTCGCGGCCCAGCTCGAGGTCATGGCCGATCCCGGGGTCGCCCTCAGCTCGGCCAGGTTTCAGGTGATCGACGCGAACGGCGCCCTGGTCGAGAGCGGTCTCGGGCTGCCCGGCCTGCACGGGCACCGGACGGCGCGCGAACTGGTCCGCACCATCGTCCGGCACGGCCCCGCCGAGTTCGGCCCCACCGCCGCCGCGATGTTCCGGCGCGAGCATTTCGATCGCGTCGGCGGGATTCGCGGCGACCTCGTCTTTCCCATGGACGTGGATCTCTTCGCGCGCGTCGGTCAGTTCGGGAGCTTCTACGGAATCCCCGATATCGCTGCCGCCTGGCGTGATTCGCCGTTCAACATGTGCAGTCGCACCTCCACGATCAGCAAGCTCACCGAGACCCTCCGGTTCCATCACCGCCTCGCCCGGGACCTCCCGCGCCACCTCACCCACACGGACGTGCTGGCCGGCGACTGGCGACTGGCGCGGGCCGCGCTGAACCGGCTCCGCATCCGCACCGCGCTGAGCGCGCGCAACCTGGTGGGGGAGCGCGGATGAGCGACACGCGAATCCGGGTGCACATGAGCGGATCCGAGTGGTTCGCCTCCGCCCCCGGCGGGTTGAACCGGTACTTCACCGATCTGTTCCAGGCCCTGGCGCCCCGGCCGGACGCGGCGGTCTCGGCGAGCGCCTTCGGCGATCCGCCGCCGGGCGGCCGATCCTGGGGCGCGACCGGCGGTTCCACGGCCCACCGGGCGGCGACCGCGTTCCTCGACGGCTTCCGGGTACCGCGCGGCACCGTGCTGGACCGGCATTTCGCGCTCTACGGCCGGCCCGCGATCGGCCCGCGCGGCAGGCACCCGCTGGTCATCCACTTCCACGGACCGTGGGCCGCAGAGAGCAGGCTGGCCGGATCCGGCGAACTCGCCGCGCGGGCGAAGTACGCCATCGAACGCCTGCGCGGGCTCGGGGCGGACCGATTCGTGGTGCTGTCCGAACAGTTTCGGGAGCTGCTCGTCTCGGACTACCGGGTGCGGGCCGACCGGATCGCGGTGATTCCGCCGGGCGTGGATCTCGATCGTTTCCGGCCCGGCCCCGCCGCGGAACGCACGGGCACCCGGACGGTGCTGTGTGTGCGCAGGCTCGAACGCCGGATGGGTATCGACCGCCTGTTGCGCGCCTGGCCGGCCGTGCTCGCCGCCTGCCCCGACGCGCGCCTGGTGATCGTCGGAACCGGCAGCGCGGAGGCCGAACTCCGGGAACTGGCCGGGCAACGCGACATCGCGGGCACCGTCGCGTTCGAGGGCTGGGCCGCCGACGAGCGCCTGGCCGAACTCTATGCCCGGGCGGAACTGACGGTGGTGCCCTCGGTCGCGCTGGAGGGCTTCGGCCTCATCGCGCTGGAATCGCTGGCCGCCGGCCGCGCCCCGATCGTGACCGACTGTGGGGGACTGCCGGATTCGGTGCGCGGGCTCGACCCGACGCTCATCGTTCCCGCCGGCGAGGTGGAACCGCTGGCCGCGCGCATCGTCGCCGCGCTGGCGGGTGCGATCCCGGACGCCGAACGGTGCCGGGCGCACGCCGAAACGTTCTCCTGGGATGCGGCGGCGACGCGGCACCTCGCGCTGTACGCGGAGCTGGCGCGATGATCAGGGCGGTATTCCTCTCCCACACCGCGGCGCCGTCCGGCGCCGAACTCGCGACGCTGCGATTGCTCTCGGCGCTATGCGATCGGACGGACGCGCCCGCGTTCGAGGTCGAGATGCTGGTGACCGAGAACGGGCCGATCGTCGATCGCCTGCGCGCCCGCGGCATTCCGGTCACGGTGCAGCACAACACCTTCGACAGCCGGTCGATGACCATCGCCGGGAGCGGCGCGGGCCGCCTGCTCGCCGGCGGCGTCGACCTGCTGAAGCTCGGCTGGACCCTGGGCGGGGTCCTGCGCGAGCGCCGGGCCGACGTCCTGGTCGCCGAGAGCACCAAGGCGCTGCTGATGGGCGCGGTCGCCGCGCGCCGTGCCCGGATTCCCCTGGTGTGGCAGGTGCACGATCTGGTGTCGAGCGAGTACTTCGGGCGGGTGCTCGCGGTCCTGATCCGGCTGCTGGGCTGGCTGCTCGCGGCCGGGGTGATCGCCAACAGCCGCGCGACGCTGCACTCGCTGATCACCTGGCGCCGGGCCGCGGTCGTGGCCTACCCGGGCGTCGAACCGGCCGCCGCGCCGCACGATCGCGCACCGCAGCGCGCGCCCGCGGACGCCACGGTGGCGGTCGTGGGCCGACTGAGCCCGTGGAAGGGCCAGGACGTGCTGCTGCGCGCCGTGGCCCGGGCCCGGCATCGGCCCCGCGCGGTGATCATCGTGGGCGGAACGTTCTTCGGGGAAGAGTCCTACCGCGACGAACTCGTGGCCCTGGCCGGCGAACTCGCGCTGCCGGTGGAGTTCATCGGCCACGTCGAGGACCCCGCGGCGTACATGCGCGACGCGGACATCCTGGTGCACTGCTCGGTGCTGGCCGAACCGTTCGGGCAGGTGGTCGTCGAGGGTATGCAGGCGGGCTGCGCGGTGATCGCCGCCCGCGCCGGCGGCCCCGCGGAGATCGTGCGGCCGGGCGTGGACGGACTGCTGGTCGAGGGCGGCGACAGCGCCGGGCTCGCCGACGCCCTGGATCGGCTGATCGGCGATCGCGCACTGCGCGTCCGGCTCGGGCAGTCGGCGCGCACGCGCGCACGGGAATTCGGCATCGACGCGACCGCCGCCGCGGTCGCGGGGGTGCTGACCGCAGTGACATCCGGGGCCGCGCAGCGGAGTCCGGTCTCGTGACCCCGCCGTCGAGCCGGGAGCGCGGAGCTCGCGGATACCAGGGCCGCCATCGCAAGGCGGCCCCCGCGGTCGCGGAGGCGGGGTCCGGCCGCGAGGTCTTCGGCGTGCTGCGCGATATCGGCCTGGTCAGCATCGGCAAGTACGGCCAGTACCTGGTCACGGTGGCGACGCTGCCGCTGATCGCGCGGGTGCTGGGCGCCGAGGGGCTCGGGACGCTCGCGGTCGGCATGGCCGCCTACTTCATCGGATCGCTGCTCGTCGACCTGGGCATCACCTCGTACATCTCCGCGCGCGTCCAGGGCCCGCGCCCGAATGTCGTGCACGTCAACGAACTTCGGGGCACCTACCTGGTGATTCGTGGCGCGATCCTGGGCGTGCTCGCGGTGGCGCTGGCGGGCAGCCTGGCGGCGGGGGCGCCCGGGCAGCTGCACATGATCTTCCTGGGCCTGTTCGTCGGCGGCTTCTGGTCGCTGTCCGAGGACTGGGTCCTGATCGGACAGGGCCGATTCGGCGCCTCGGTCGTGTACCAGGGCGTGGCCCGCGTCGGCTACCTGCTCATGCTGATCCTGGTGCTGCCGCACTTTCCGAGCGCGTCGATGGCCATGCTCTGCCTGCTGGCGTCCGCGGTGCTGAGCGTCGGCCTGACCTGGATCGACACCTGGCGCCGGTTCGGACCGCCGGGCCGGCCGCGCAAGGTGCGCGCGCTGCTGCGGATCGGCGGGCCGGTGCTGACCTCCCGGCTGCTGGTGACCAGCTACGGCCAGGGCGCGGCGGCGGCGTACGGCGTGGTGCTCAACGCGGCCTCGCTCGGACTCTTCTCCGCCGCCGACCGGCTGGTGCGCGCGGTCCAATCGCTGTTGGACCCCATCGGTTTCGCGTTGCTGCCGCGTATGGCGCGACGGACGCACCGCGGGTTCTGGCGCGATTCGAGCTGGACGCTCGCCGCCTGCGTCGGGGTGGCGATCCTGGTGGCGGGCATGGCCTGGGTGGCGGCGCCCGTTCTCATTCACCTGATCTTCGGCGACGAGTTCGCCGCGGCGGTACCCGTGCTGCGCGCCGAGGTGCTGATCCTGCCCGCGACGACGGTGACCTCGTTCATCACGACCGCCGTGCTGCCGGTCCGGCAGGACTCCGCGGGCGTGCTGGCCGGCGGGCTCATCGGGACCGCCGTGGCCGCCATCGCGCTCGGCGTCGCGGCGGTGTCGCATTCGCTGTGGGCGCTGGTCTGGGGGATCGTCATCGCCGAATTCGCCGTCGCGTGCTGGTACATCGTGCGGATGCGCTGGCTGTTCGTGCGCGATCTGGCGAACGCCACCCAGGTGACGACATTGCTGCCGGTCGTTCGGAAGGAAAGACGATGAGGATTCTGTTCGTCGGAGACGACTGGCTCGGCAGCAACGCCCGGTCGCTCGCCGAGGGTTTTCGGCACGCGGGTCACGAGGTTCTGGTCGTCGACTCCACCCCCGTGACGCTCCCGCCACGACTGTCCCCGTCCTGGGTCTACTCCAAGGTGGCCCACCGGCGCGCGCCGCAGGTGGTCGACCAGGTGCACGCCCGGATCGAACGCGCCGCCGCCGAACTGCATCCCGACATGGTCTTCGTGTTCAAGGGCGTGCATCTCGATCAGAGCCGGCTGCTGGCGACGCCCGCGCCGCTGCACGTGCACTACAGCCCGGACGACGTCTCGAACCCGGTCAACACCACCCCGGAATACCTCGCGCTCGAGTCGCAGTGGGATCTGGTCGTCACCACCAAACGGCACAACGTGCCCGAGCTGATCGACCGCGGCGCGCGCGAGACCCTGTTCGTCCGCAGCGCGTACGACCCGGCGTGGCACCACCGCTGCGCCCGTCGCGGGTCGCGCCAGTTCCTGACCGGATTCATCGGCGCGTGCCGTCCGGACCGGCGCGACAGCGTGGTGTCGCTGGCCCGCGCCCACGGCGCCCAGATGATGGTGAGCGGCCCGGGCTGGCAACAGGTTCGGCAGTTGCGCAGCACCCGGGCCAAACTCTCGGGCCCGGTCTACGGTGAGCAGTTCTCCATCGCGGTCGCCTCCATCACCGCCAATCTGGTCTTCCTGAACTCCGACAACCGGGATACGCACACCTGCCGCACCTTCGAGGTCCCCGCGGCGGGCGGGCTCTTCGTCGGCGAGCGGACCGGCGAGCACGCCGAACTGCTGGCCGACCGGACCGAGGCGTTCCTGTTCTCCGACCGCGACGAACTCGACGAGATCCTGGACTGGTGCGCGGCGAACCCCGAGGCCGCGGCACGCGTGGCCGAGGCGGGTTACCGGACCATCACCCGGGGCGGGCATCGATACGCCGACCGTGCGCGGGAGATCATCGATGCGATCGGATAGCACCGTGGGACAGGACTTCTCGTGCTGAGCGCGACCGTCACGATCGCGCTCATCGCGCTGGCGCTGCTCACCATCGTGGTGGCGGCCGGGCGGGTGGGCGGCGTCGCCCAGGTGCTGCTGGTGGCGCAGGCCGTCTACTGGACGATGTCCTACGTGGCCCGGCCGCTGGTGCTGCTCGTGGTCCGGCCCGAGCCCAGCTTCGGTGACAACGTGGCCGATCCGCGGCTGGCGCGCATCGGCTACGACATCGGGCTCGCGCTGGTGCTGCGGCCTGTCGTGTACGGGATGTGGGTGTACGCGGGGCTCGTCGTCGTCTTCGCGCTCTGGGCGCGGCGCCGGTCGCGTCCCGCGCGCACCGTGGTGATCACCCGGGATCCGAACTTCCTGCCGACGCTGTGCGTGCTGTACCTGCTGGGCACCACGGCCCGGCTGGCGAGCGTCGCCACCGGCGTCACCGGCAAGGCGGGTGAGGTCGAGAGCGCCAGTCCCGTACTGAGTTTGCTGACGATGCTGGCCACGGTCGGGGCCCTGGGCCTGATCGTGTTCGCGCGGTTCGCGAACCCGCGCCACACCCTCCTGGTGGTCGGGGTGCTGATGCTCGGGGAACTGTGGTGGACCACCGCGATCCAGTCCAAGACGCCCGTGCTCGGCGCCGCGCTCGCGATCGCGGTGCGGTTCGGCCTCGAGGGCTGGACGCGGACGAAAGTGGTCTCCATCGCCGCGGTCTCGCTCGCCGGCATCGGCGCGTTCGGCTGGCTGCAGTCGCTCAAGGCGACCGACTATTCGAAAGCCGAAGCGGCGCTCACCGATTCGGGCTACCCGCCGGTGTTGCAGCCCTTCCTGAGCCTGCTGCGCCGCTTCGATCTGCTCGAGGCCGCCACCGACGTCTACTACACCGGCCCGAACGCGTGGCTCAGCGCCGATCAGGTGGTGAATCACCTGCTGGTGAGCATGGTTCCGACCCAGCTGCTCGGCGCGGAGAAGGCGCAATCGGGGACCGAGTGGGCGAATCACGTGCGCGGTACGTCGGTCGACATGAGTCAGGTGTCGGTGTCCCTGGCCGAGGGCAACGTGAACGAGGGGTACGTGCTGGGCGGGTACCTCGGCGTCACGCTGGGGATGCTGTGCACCTTCGCGCTGCTGCTCGTCTGGGAGCGAACGCTGTACTCGCGCATGCTGATTCCGGTGATCTTCGGAACCGCGCTGATCGAATTCCCGGTCATCTTCGAGCGGGGCGTGCTGGGCACCGCCGAGACCCTGGGCAAGTTCCTGCAGGCCGCGGTGCTGATCTGGCTGGTGTACCTCGCGGTGGGGGAGCTGCGCCGAAAACCCGGGCCGAGTGGCGCGCCGGCGCCGGTACGCCCGATCGAACCCGCTGTCGCGGACAAGCGAAGGAATTGAGTTATGGGACTTGTGGATTACGCGCGAGTCGGCAGACGACGCTGGGGCGTCATCGTCGTCGCGCTGCTGCTCGGGTTGCTGGGGTCGATCGGGTACCTGCGGACCGCGGAGGTGACCTACACCGCGTCCAGCAGCGTCTACGTGTCGATGGCGACCGGCACCTCGGTCAACGACTCGTATCAGGGCGGATTGGCCGCCCAGCAACGGGTTCGGTCGTATCTCGAGCTCGCCACCAGCACCAAGGTGCTCGATCGCGTGATCGGTCAGCTCGGTCTGAAGGGTTCGGCGGAGGAACTGCGGCAACGGGTCACGGTGGCCTCGCCGCCCGCCACCGCGATGCTGCGTGTCACTGTCACCGCCCCGACCGCCACCGGCGCCCGCAATCTGGCCGACGAGGTGGTCGCCCAGTTCCGGGCGCTGGTGGACGAATTGGAGACCATCGAGCAGACCGCGGCCCCGGCCGCCCGGGTCGCCGTGGTGGACCGCGCGGAGCTGCCGTCCGCCGCCAGCTCGCCGCAGTCCTCGCGGATCGTGATGGTCGGCATCCTGGCCGGATTGCTGCTGGGCGGCGCCGCCGCACTGCTGCTCGAACGCCTCGACCGCCGGGTGCGCTCGAAAGCCGAACTGGCGGAACTGGTTCCGGTGCTCGGCACCGTCGAACGTGAGGGTCCGGGAACCGAGACCGACCTGCGTCAGGTGCGGGCGCGCCTGGCCAAGGACGTGGCGGGCAGCCCGGGGAAAACAGCCATGGTGACCAGCTTCTCGAAGAAGTCCGAGCCGGCGATCGCGGTGGGCCTGGCGCGTTCGCTGGCCGACGCCGGGCGGCACGTGCTGCTGATCGACGCGGACACCACCCGCCGGGGCAGCTCCGGCCTGATGCCGGAGAACAACGGGGTGGGGCTGGCCGACATGCTGCGCGGCGGCCGCGCGGCCGTCGACGGCGTGCTGTCCTGGTCCGACCGCGGCATCTGGGTGATTCCGCTGGGCGCGGCCGATCAGGGCATGTCCGATCTGCTCGCCTCGGAGCAGTTCGACAAGCTGCTGGCCGAGCTGGAGAACATGTTCGACGACGTCCTCATCGACGTGGCGCCGGTGCTCTCCGCCCCGGACGCGCTGACCCTGGGCGCGCGCAGCGCGCGCACCATCGGGATCGTCGAACTCGGCCACACCACCTCGGGCGAGGTGTACGACTCGGTGACCGCCCTGGCCTCGGTGGGCGCCGGCGGTCCGCGCGTGATCGCCATCGCCGCGCGCGGCGGCTGGTCGGAGCGACTGACAGGCGGGCTGCGCAGGTGACGGGCGAGGGAGTGCATCGGCGCCGCATGCTGGCCGCGGCCCTCGGCGCGGCGGTCACGCTGCCGACCGCCGCGTGCGCCTCGGCAGGGCCTGGCCCGGGAACGTCCGGCGGCACGGTGCGCAACGTCCGGGACTTCGGGGCGGTCGGCGACGGCACCTCGGACGACACCGCCGCCATCGCCGCGGCGTGCCGGACCGGCGACGAGCCGCTGGTGCTCTATCTGCCCGCGGGCACCTACCGGGTCACCCGCTGGCCCGAACTCTCGGACTTCGCCATGATCTACGGCGACGGCGGCGACGCCACCACCATCCTGTGCGAGACCGACACCACGCTGATCTCCCTGAAACATCGCCAGCGGGTGCGCTTCGCCTGGCTCGGCATCTACGTCACCGGGCCGGCGGCCACCGCGGTGTCGCTGTCGCAGTGCTTCCGGTGCTCGTTCGACTCGGTCGTGATTCGCGGAAATCACCTGGGCGACAACTACCCCCGGTACGCCGAGCAGCGCGGGGTGGTGCTGGACCAGAACACCGGCGGCACCGCCTTCCTGAACTGCGACATCAACAATTTCGGGTACGGGCTGGTGACCTCCTGCATCCAGAACTACGTGACCTCGTCCAAGTTCACCAGCAACCGCGTCGGGGTGCTGGGCACCGGCAACGACCACAACGCGGGTCTGGCGCTGACCAACGTGGAGTTCGTCTCCGACAACGACCCCCGCACCACCGACCGGCACCTGCGGGTCGACGGCGCGTCGAACGACTGGTGGCTGACCAACGTCTGGTTCGAGGGTTCGGATACCGCGCTGTCGATCGGCCAGGCCGGGGTGGGCGGACCGTCCCAGTTCGGCATGGTCAATTGCAAGGTGGCCGCGCGCAGCGTGTGCCTGGACCTGATCCATTGCCGCCAGCCCTATCTGGCGAACGTCCGCTTCGATCCGGATCCGCGATCGACACCCATCGAATTGCGGATCGACCCGGCGGGCTGCCCGGAGGGCACCGCGATCAACCTGATCTCGAGCGCGGCCGCCGACCTCGCCCCCGCGACCTACCCGACGGGCTGGCAGGTCATCGGCCGGGGCAGCGCGAACGTGCCCGCCGTCCAGGGGACGTTGATCGCGCAGGCGACCGGGGACGCCGACGTCTTCCGGGCGCAGGCGCCCGACGGCGCGCCGCTGTCCGCCATATTGTCCAGCGGCGCCTGGTTCTCCGATCGCGCGGACGGCGGTGTGGTGCTGAAGGATCCGGAAGGGGGCTACTGGCGACTGGTCGTCTCGCCCACCGGCGCGCTCACCACGGCCCCACTCGGCAAGCAGCGACCGGTGCGGTGACCCGCCGATGATCAGCAGCCGCGCAGCGTTGTCGCGCACCAGGATCGGCCCGGTCGTGCTGCCGGGCGGAACCATCGTGCTGCGCCCGCCCCGGGCGGCCGACTTCGCGCGCTGGCGGCAGATCCGGCTCCGGGATCAACGGCTGATCGAACCCTACTGGGGCACTTCGCCACTCGGCTGGCGGGCCAGGCACACCGAACGGATGTGGGTGCGCGAGTTCCTCGATGCCGCGGTGTACACCCGGCTCGGGCGGCGGCTGGCGCTGGTGATCGAGGTCGACGGCTGTTTCGCCGGTCAGATCGAGCTGACCGCGATCGACAGCCGAACGCGCAGTGCGGAAATGGGCTTCTGGCTGGACTCGGAGCGCGCGCGGCGCGGGGTCTCCACGGTGGCGGCGGGCATGCTGATCGACTTCGGGCTCACGCGGTTGGGCCTGGAACGGATCGTGGCGCCGATCTCGACGGACAACGCGGCGGTGCTGCGCGGGGCCGCGGTCTGCGGGATGGTCCGCGAGGCGACCATGGCGCGGTACTTCGACGTCGGCGGTGCGCGCCGGGATCACGAGCTCTGGGTCGCGACGGCGGCGGGCGCTCCGCCGGGCGGGTACGCGGCCCGGTCGATCGAGAAGTACGCGTGGATGGACGCGGAACCGCGCGCACGGGGCGCCCTCGATCCGGAGCGCGCGCCCGGTCCCGCGGCGGTGGCGGCCGGGGTGCTGCGCTTCGGCTTCGGGTGGTTGCGGCGCTGTCTGCGCCGGATGCGCAGGGGCGCAACCGAACTGATCACCACGGCGGCGCGGCCGGGTGTCGTCCTGCGCAGCCGCACCCTGCTCGACATCGTGAGACCGGCTGTGCCGAAACGGCGTTCGATCCGTCACGAACTGGCCGAGCAGCTGCGCGGGTGGTCGGGCGCGACCTCGGACGCGGGTCTGATCCTGGTGATCGAGGTCGGCGGGGTGCCGGTCGGCCGGGCCGGTCTCTACGGTCTGGATCGGTTCAATCGCAGTGCGCACCTGGATGTTCACCTCGCCGTCGCGGACCCGGACGCCGACATCGCCGCGACCGCGCTGCGGTGCCTGATCGACACCGCCGTCCGGCGGTTCGGCGTGCTGCGGCTGTCCCTGACGACGCCACCGGGCGCGGCGTCCGCCGCCGCGGCGCGGACCGGGATGGCGCTCGAGGGCACGCTGCGCGACATCATCGGCCCCGGCGGGCGGCGCGGCGATCACGAACTGTGGGCGGTCACCGTCGAGGCCGGGTCGCGCCGGCGGTCGGTTCCGGCATGAGCGCGCCCGGACGGCTCCGCCGGCGGTGGGCCGGCCGGCTGGTGGCCGCCCTGACGGTGTGCGGGGCGGTCGCGGTGGCCGGTCTGCCGGTGTACGTCCACCCGCAACTCGACCCGCTCCGGCCCGCCGACGCGATCGTGGTGCTGGGCGGTACGCCCTACGAGCGCTTCGATCTCGGCCTCGATCTCGCACGGCGCGGGTACGCGCCGCAACTGCTGATCTCCCGCTCGACCGGCGCCGACGATCCGGAGATGGCGAAGTACTGCGACGGCGTATTCGCTTTCCAGGTCAGCTGTTTCGAGCCCGACCCCTGGACGACGCAGGGGGAGGCGCAGGAGATAGGCCGTCGCGCCCGGGAATTCGGCTGGCGGCACATCATCGTCGTGACCTTCACCCCGCACATCTCGCGGGCCAGGTACATCGTCTCGAAGTGTTTCGACGGCGAGTTGACCATGGTCGCCAGCCCCACGCCCACCGGCGCGCGGTTCTGGTCCTGGATGTATCTGCGCCAGAGCGCGGGCTATCTCAAGGCGTTCGCCGAACCCCGATGCTAAATCCGAAAGGCACACCCCCGATGGCCATGTCCTCCGGTCCGCCCACGCCGGCGCGGGCGTCGAGTCCGTCCTACCCGCACCTCGCAGGCAGCGCGGCCGCCCGCGCCCGGCTGCACGAGCTGGTTCCGGGCGGCGCG
Organism: Nocardia sp. NPDC055321; assembly: GCF_053645575.1. NCBI lineage: Bacteria > Bacillati > Actinomycetota > Actinomycetes > Mycobacteriales > Nocardiaceae > Nocardia > Nocardia sp. NPDC055321. The sequence goes on along the minus strand of NZ_JBSHMS010000010.1, from coordinate 72,986 downwards.
CACACCTATGCCCGCGGCGACGACCAGTACCCCGAGTCGATGGCCCCGGTGCTGGTGCGCGGCAACGGATGCCGGGTCCGGGACGTGGACGGCCACGAGTACATCGAGTACGGCATGGGCCTGCGGTCGGTCACGCTCGGCCACGGCTACCGGCCCGTGGTCGAGGCGGTCTCGGCCGCGATCGCCGACGGCGTCAACTTCTCCCGCCCCACGGAGCTGGAACTGCTCGCCGCCGAGGACTTCCTGGGTCTGGTGCCGGGCGCGGACATGGTGAAGTTCGCCAAGAACGGTTCCGACGTCACCACCGCGGCGGTGCGACTGGCCCGGGCCGCGACCGGCCGCACCACGGTGGCGGTGTGCGATCAGCCGTTCTTCTCCACCGACGACTGGTTCATCGGCACCACGGCGATGAACGACGGCATTCCCGAGACCGGGACCGTCGTTCGCTTCGAGTACGGCGATCTGGACGCGCTGGCGGCGCTGCTGTCCGAGCACGAGCTGTCCTGCGTGATCATGGAGGCGGCGACGGCGCTGTCCGAACCTCCGCCCGGGTACCTGGAAGGCGTTCGCGCCCTGTGTGATCGGCACGGCACGCTGCTGATCTTCGACGAGATCATCACCGGATTCCGCTGGTCCTCCGGCGGCGCCCAGGCGGTCTACGGCGTCACCCCGGACCTCTCGTGCTGGGGCAAGGCGATGGGCAACGGGTTCCCGATCTCGGCGCTGGCGGGCAAGCGGGAATTCATGGAACTCGGTGGGCTGCGCACCGACCGGGCCCGGGTGTTCCTGCTCTCCACCACGCACGGCCCGGAATCGGGTGGACTCGCCGCGTTCCGCGCGGTGGCGCGCGCCTACGCCACCACCGATCCCGTCGGCCGGATGGAGCACGCGGGCCGCCGGCTGGCCGCGGGCGTCAACGCCGTCGCGGCCGAAGCCGGTATCGCCGAACAGCTTCGAGTGGTCGGCCGCCCCTCGTGCCTGATCTTCCGCACGGCCGACGCTTCCGGCCAACCAGCACAGGAGTTTCGCACCTTGTTCCTGCAGGAGATGCTCGATCGGGGAGTGCTCGGGCAATCGTTCGTCACCTCCGCGGCCCACACCGACGCCGACATCGACGCGACGATCGAGGCCGGCCGGGCCGCCGCGGCGGTCTATCGCCGGGCGCTCGAGCGGGGCGGGGTCGACGGGCTGCTGCGCGGGCGTCCGACCGCGCCGGCGATCCGCCGCTTCGCCGCACCCCGCCGCATCGGGCAGGCCGCCGAATGAGCGCGCCGCGGATCGGCATCGTGCACGAGCGGTTCACCGAGTACGGCGGCTCGGAGGCGGTGGTCGCCGAGTTCACCAGAACATGGCCCGGCGCGAAGGTTTTCGCGCCCATCGTCGACGCGGGCCGGTCACCCGCGCCACCCGCGGACAACCTGGTGATGCCGTGGACGGAGATCGAGGACACCTGGCTCACCCGCGCGCACGCGGCGACGGGCCGCCGCTCGCACGCGCCCCTGCTGCCGTTCGTGCCGCGCGCGTTCCGGGGGCTGCCCCTGTCGGGCCGGTTCGACGCGGTGGTCGTGAGCCATCACGCCTTCGCCACCCAGGCGGCCCTCGCGACGGACGCTCCCGTGGTGGCGTACGTGCACAGCCCGGCCCGCTGGGCCTGGGACAGGGCTTTTCGCGCCCAGGAGGGCGGCGGTCGCGCGGGCCAGCTCGCCCTGGCCGGGCTCGGCGGCCTCGCGCGCCGCGCCGAACTCCGCGCGGCCCCGCGCCTGACCCGGGTGATCGCCAACTCGCACGCGGTCGCCGAGCGGGTGCAGGACTGGTGGGGGCTGCCCGCGACGGTGGTCAATCCGCCCGTGCGATTGGACCGATTCGCCCTCGACCCCGCCGTCGAACGCGAGGACTTCTTCCTGTTCGCCGGACGGCTGGTCCCCTACAAACGACCGGACCTCGCGATTCGCGCCGCGCGCCGGGCGGGCTGCCGCCTGGTCGTGGTCGGCGACGGCCGCTTTCGCAGACAACTGGAGGACATCGCGGGTCCGGAGACCACCTTCCTCGGGGCCGCGCCGGACGCGGTCCTGGTGGACATGTACCGCCGCTGCCGCGCCCTGCTGATGCCCGGTATCGAGGATTTCGGCATCGTCCCCGTGGAGGCCATGGCCTGCGGCACCCCGGTCCTGGCGGTGTCCGAGGGCGGCGCGCTCGACACCGTCCGCCCGGGCGTGACAGGCGAGTACGTGGATCCCGGTTCCGACGACGAGGTGGTCGGGCAACTGGCCGACCGGATGACCGCGTTCGACTCCGCGACCTACGATCCGGCCGTCGTCCGCGCCCACGCGGAGTCGTTCGGCCCCTCGGCATTTCGCGAGCGGGTGGCCGCGGTGGTGGCGGATGTGCTGGAACCCGAGCGAGTTGCCGCGTCCGGCTCGCAGGGCTGATGACGATTGCGGCCATGACCGCGACGGTGTCGGCGGTCGTGATGCCGAACCGGGCGGGGCGAGAGCGGTTGTCGGTCGCGTTTGCTTGAATCCCCGCAAAGGTTCGCAGTACCGGGGAGGGCGTTGATGGCCAACGGGATCGATCACGATCGTGACGCAGTCGGGGAGGACCGCTGGCGGGTTCCCGAGGCATGGACCGAGGTGGTGAATCCGGTTCGCGGCTTCGCGCCGTATCGGTCGTTCACCCCCGATCCGGGTGCCGGTGAACGGTACGACGCGCTGATCGCCGCGGAACGGGAGACGCTGTATTCGGTACTGGCGCTCTCGATTCCGGCAGCGTCCAGCGCGGCCGCGGTGGCGGCGCTCGAGGATCCGGCGGCGGCAACGCCGCTCGGGGCGGCCGGGCTGGCACGCGTGGCCGAACCCGATCAGCGGCGGCGCGACGAGGGCGCCGATCCGGACGCACACTGGGCGATGGTGGTCGACGCGTGGGTGGCCCGCTACGGTGTCGTGTTCGCGGCCGAGGCGGCGCTGCTCGCGAACACCATGAGCCGCGGCAACCACGTCGACCAGCGCGGCCGGGGCTACGATCTGACGCCATGGACGGTCGGGCCGTACTATCACCCCTTCCGCTCGACGATCCTGCTGGAGCGCACGCGCGAGCATCTGGTCGCCGCCACCGACGAGCAGTACCTGGCCGCGGTCGCGCGGCTCGGTGAGATCCGCGCGGTACCCAGGCCGCGGTCGACCCGCATCGCCATCAGCCTCCTCGCCCCGACCGAGGAGTCCTGGGTCTCCGCCGAGGTCGCCGAATCGCCCACCGCGGACGACTATTGGGCGCACACCGGCTACGCGTTCCTCTCGCGAGCGATCACCACCGCACCGCAACTGAAGACCTTCATCGCGCGCCTGCGGCTCGACAACCGCACCCGCGTGACCACCGCGGGCTACATCGAGATGGCCGCTCGCATCGGACCCGAGGCCGCCGAAACCCTTGCGGCCGTGGCTTTCGTGGATCACGTGACGAGCTGGTCGCGGGAGGACACGCGCGACCTGGCCGACATCCTCGCGCACCTGCCCACCGACGAGGCGTTCGGACTGCTGCTGGCGAACTTGGATCGCTGGGGCGTCCCGACCGCGGCGATGGCCGCCGCGCACCGCTTTCCGCGCCGTGCCATGCGGATGCTGGCGGCCGATGCCGCGCGGATTCCGGCCGTGGCCACCATGCTGCGCGTGCACGCCTACCGAAACCCGGACCTGGCGGCGGAATTCGGTGTCGGGCTGCCGGATCTCGCTGTCGTCGATCCGGTGGAGCTCCCGGACGTGCTGCGACCGCGCCGGGCACCGGCCGCGCCGCCGCCCTGGCTGCTCCTGCCCGTGCTGCCCCCGCTGCTGACCGGCGACACCGCGCGGGCGCTGCCCGAGTCCGCGGTGGCGGCGGTGTGCGCCCTGCTGGCCAAACGGAATCCGGATCCCGCCGCGATCGAACAGCTGTCGGCCATCCTCGACCCGATGTCGATGGCGGGCTTCGCGTGGGGCCTGTTCCAGGCGTGGGTGTTCGCCGAGTACCCGGCGGGCGGCATCTGGACCCTGCGCGCGGTGGGGCTGTTCGGCGACGACGAGGCGGCGCGGCTGCTGGTCCCGCTGATCCTGCAGTGGCCGCGGCACTCGGCCGTGTCCCGCGCGGTCGCGGCCCTCGACGTCCTGGCCGACATCGGCACGCCCGCCGCCCTCGGGCACCTGCGCGACATCGGACTCCGCACCAGGCAGCGGGGCTTCCGGAAGACCGCGCGCGCCAAGCTCGACGCCGTCGCGGCGCAGCACCGGATCAGTACCGATGAGCTGGCCGACCGCACTGTCCCGGATTTCGGGCTCGGCGCGGACGGCAGTCTCGTCCTGGACTACGGATCCCGCGGATTCGTCATCGATCTCGACGAACACCTGAAACCGGTGGTCCACGACGGTCGCCGGACCGACGACGGCTCCTGGGCACGGGGCCCGCGCCGCAAGACGCTGCCCAAGCCCGCCGCCCAGGACGATCGCGCGTTCGCCGGTGCGGCCCACGACCGGTTCACGCTATTGAACGCCGGCACGAAGAAGGTTGCCCGGGAGCAGATCCGGCGGCTGGAACGGGCGATGATCGAGGGCCGCCGGTGGTCGGCGCGGGCACATCGGGAGCTGTTCGTCGACCATCCGCTGCTGCGGCAGCTCGCCCGCCGGCTGGTGTGGGTGACCGTCGACGCGGACGGCGCCGTCCAGCAGTCGTTCCGAATCGCCGAGGACCTCACCTTCGCCGATGTCAACGACGACCCGTTCACCGTCGACGACGCCGCCGAGGTCGGCATCGCGCACCCGCTCCACCTGGGTGGGACGCTCGCCGAGTGGACCGAGCTCTTCACCGATTACGCCATGCTGCAACCCTTTTCGCAGCTCGATCGGCCGATCTGGCAACCGGGCGCGCTCGCGGCCGCGCTGCGCGACTACCACGGCGTGGCGACCTCCCCGGGCCGGTTGCTGGCGCTGACACACCTCGGCTGGATACGGGAAACCTCCGACGGCGCCATCGACCGCATGGTGCGGCCGCTGCCCGGGGGCGACACGGCCCAGCTGTGGATCTCGCCGAGCCTCGAATGGCGTGACCTGATGCGCCACGCGACCCACACCGTCACCGCCGTCGAATCGACCGGCAGCGCCCTCGATCCCGTCACCGCCTCGGAGCTGATCCGCGAGCTGGAAACACTCAGGGCCGGATAGGTTTCCGGCACCGCCGTCGACAACCGGCGGGCACCGAGTTCACCGTGCGGCCTCAGGCGTCGCGCGGTGACGTCCCGGTCCCGAAGTGCCGGCGATAGGCGCGGCGGAACGTGGAGGGGTCGGTGAAGCCGGACAGTTCGACGACGTCCGCGACGGTCCGGCCCGCCTCCAGCAGCGCCGCGGCCCGGGTCAGGCGGGCGACGCGAATCGCGTGCGCGGGGGTCGTGCCCGATTCGGCGAACGCGGTCTGCAGGTGGCGCAGGGACACGTGCAGGGTGCGGGCCAGGACGGCGGGGGAGAGCCCGGGATCGGCGGCGTGTATCGCGATCAGGTCGCACGCCTTCCCGTGTAGCGCGCGCCGCTGCAGCACCGAGGCGCGTTCGCGAACGATGTGTTCGGGACCCTGCTCGCCGGTCGAATGCCGGTCCAGCACCGTCAGGGCGATCAGGGTCAGCGGCGCCGCGTCGAGGCACAGTTTCGACGCCGACCAGGACACCGGCAGGGCGACGCCGGTGCGGCGGATCATCCATTCCGCACCCGTTCCCGCCGGGTGGACACCGCGCGAGGCGCGCAGGATCGGGCAGCTCGACCGGTCGTAGGGCTCGCCGTCGACCTGGGTGTGGTGGAACGCCGCGTGGCTGCACCCGCCCACTACGTCGTCGTCGCTGCGGTAGCCGAACGCGGACAGCGCCGACCCGTTGATCATCACGATCCGCCCGGCCGGGTCGACGACCCAGGCGGCCTGATCCATCGACTGGATCACCTGCCGTGCCACGGCGATTCCGGCTGTACTCATCTGCCATCGCGCTTTCGTGCTGAAAGACGCCAGTGTAGGACCGCGCGTGTTACGGCACCGCCGCCCGCCGTTACGCCGCGGTAAATCCGGCGTCCGTCGCGAAATCCTGCGCGAATTGCCCGCACCCCTGCGTCATTTTCGCTTCTGCGCGCCCGGGGCGAAATGGTCGACTGAATACGCGAAACACATCGGACAGCGCGCATCGAAGGAGCCGGGATGACCCCCATCATGGACAAAACCGAGGCCACGAAACTTATTGTCTCGCAGCGGATCAGGCTGAAGCTGAGCTGGCGTGAACTCGCCGGCGCGATCGGTAAACCGCTGGCCTGGACCATCGCCGCGCTGTACGGCCAGCATCCCATGCCCGAATCGGACGCCCGCGCCGTCGCCGCGCTTCTCGAACTCGGTGACGATGTCGTCGAATCCCTGCAAACCCAGCCCTATCGCGGCACATTCGAGAATCCGGTGCCCTCCGACCCGACGATCTACCGTTTCTACGAGGCGCTGAACGTCTATGGCCCGGCGATCAAGGAAATGATCCACGAGAAATTCGGCGACGGCATCATGAGCGCCATCAATTTCCAGCTGACGGTCGAACGCCGGCCCGATCCGGACGGCGACCGCGTGGTCGTGACGCTGGACGGGAAATTCCTCGACTACCGGTTCTGACCGGCCTCGCGACATCGCCGGAATCCCCTCGAATCGGAGTCGAACCATGCCGAGCCCCCTGCCCCGCCGGCGCTTCCTCGGCGCCGGGGCCACCCTCGTCGGCGCGTTCGCGGCCGCGGGCTGCGCGCCGATCGCGCCGAAACCGCCCGCCGCCGCGCCGGCCACCGGCACCACCGTGCCCGGCGCCGCGATCGGCCCGCTGCCCGGCATCGAAAAGCCGGACATCACGGTGGGTTTCATCCCCATCACGTGCTCCTCGCCGATCGTCAACGCGAAGGCCCTCGGGGTCTACGCCAAACACGGTCTGAACGTCACCCTGAAGAAGTTCTCCGGCTGGGCCGAGGTCTGGGCCGCCTACGCCACTGGTGAGATCGACGCGACGCACATGCTCGCGCCGATGCCGCTGGCCATCGACCAGGGCCTGGCGTCGGGGCGCATGCGGACCCGGCTGCCGCTGATCACCAATACCAACGGTCAGGCGATCACGCTGCACCGCAGACACATCGGGAAGGTGCGGGGGCCGGCCGACTTCGCCGGCATGCGCCTGGGCGTGCCGTTCGACTACTCGGTGCACAACCTGCTGCTGCGGGACTACCTCAGCGGCGGCGGGCTCGATCCGGACGCCGACGTCGAACTGCGGGTGCTGCGCCCGCCGGACATGGTCGCCAACCTGATCACCGGCGGAATCGACGGCTTCCTCGGACCCGACCCCTTCAATCAGCGGGCCGTCGCGACGGGAACCGGTTTCCTGTTCACCCTCACCCGGGATCTGTGGAACGGGCATCCCTGCTGCGGTTTCGGCGTGAACGACGCATTCGCGCAACAGCACCCGGTCACCTACCAGGCCATCACGCGGGCCATCCACGACGCGGCGCTCTGGAGCGATCGGTCCGAGAACCGCTCGGCGGCTGCGCATTCCATGGCTCCCGAACAGTTCCTCAACCAGCAGCCCAAACTCCTCGAGTCCATTCTCACCGGCCGGTTCGCGGACGGCGCCGGCGGCAACCGCGACGTTCCCGACCGCGTCCGATTCGAGCCCTATCCGCAGGAGGCGTTCGGGATCTGGATGCTCACCCAGTTCCAGCGCTGGGGGCTCGCGGACACCGGCCGCTGGACCACGCCGCAGCAGTATCGCGAGACGGTGCGCTCGGTGTTCGACGAGCCGGCCTCGCGCGCGGCCTTCGCCGCCCTCGGCGCGAACCCGCCCGCCCCGGCGGCAGGGCTCACCATCAACGGCCGTCGCTTCGACCCCGACAATCCCTCGCCCTGGATCGAAAAGCAGGTATCGACACTATGACCCGAGCCCAAGACCCGCCCGCCGTCGTCGCGGAGGAACCCGTGACCCGCGCGAAGAGCGCGACCACCCCGCCGAGCGTGGCCGCGAAGGTCGCCGCCGATCGGCTCGCCTTCCGCGCCAAGGTGGCCGGATCGGTACTGCTGTTCCTGGTGATATCCGTTGTCGGAGTGGGAATCTGGTCGGTCGCGACCGCCGACCAGGGCATCGACGGACTGGCCCCGACCCCCGGCGGCACCTGGGATCAGCTGGTGGCGATCCTGCGTGACCCGTTCTACGTGACCGGCCCCGCCAGCGTGGGAATCTTCTGGCATCTGGCCGCGAGTCTGCAGCGGGTGCTCACCGGGTTCCTCATCGCCGCGATGATCGCGATACCGCTGGGCTTCCTGCTCGGCAACTCCACCCGAATCCGCTGGGCCACCGAGCCGTTCGTGCAGGTGCTGCGGCCGGTGTCCCCGCTGGCCTGGCTGCCGCTGGGGCTGGCGCTGCTGCGCGACTCGGAGCACACCGCGATCTTCGTCATCGTGATGGCCTCGCTGTGGCCGATCCTGCTCAACACCATCGACGGCGTGCAGCAGGTGAATCCGCTCTACATGCAGCTGGCCAGAACCCTGGAAGCCTCACGTGTGCAGGTGATCCGGAGCATTCAGCTACCCGCCGCGCTGCCGTCGATTCTCATCGGCCTGCGGTTGTCCCTGTCCACCGGCTGGCTGGTGATCATCGCCGCGGAGATGCTGGTCGGCAGTCGCGGGATGGGCTACTTCGTCTGGAACCAGTGGAACCGACTGTCGGTGCCCGCGATCGTCGTCGCGATCCTGCTCATCGGTGCGGTCGGGTTCGTGCTCGACCGGCTCGTGGTGTGGGCCGCGACCCGGATTCCGCGCGGCTGACCCCGCGATACCGAGGAGAGAGTGAAAGATATGACCGCACAGCCTGATTCGGAACGGCATCGCTCGGGTGCGCTCGCGCTCGAAGCGGTCGAGAAGTGGTACCCGGGCAAGACCGGTTGGCACCAGGTGATCGCGCCGACCACGGTCTCGATCGCCGCGGGGGAATTCGTGACCCTGATCGGGCCGTCCGGCTGCGGCAAGTCCACGGTGCTGTCCATGATCGCGGGCCTCACCGCGCCGGACGCCGGTCTGCTCTGGCTCTCGCGCAGACCCATCACCGGACCCGGCCACGATCGCGGCATGGTCTTCCAGCAGCACGTGCTGCTGCCGTGGCTGACCGCGCGGGAGAACGTGTTGTTCGCGCTGAACTGCGCCCGCGCCGAACTGCCGAAGTCCGAGCGCGCGGCGCTGGCGGACCACTACCTCGACCTGGTGAAACTCACCGCGCACAAGGACAAGAAGCCGGCCGAGCTGTCCGGCGGCATGCAGCAGCGGGTCGGGATCGCCCGGGCCTTCGCCCTGCGGCCGGAGGTGCTGCTGCTCGACGAGCCCTTCGGCGCCCTGGACGCGTTGACCCGGGTCGACCTGCAGGGCGAGCTGCTGCGCCTGTGGGAGTCCGAACGCCGCACCGTCGTGATGGTCACCCACGACGTCGACGAGGCGATCGTGCTGTCCGATCGCATTCTCGTCATGTCGCACGGCCCCACCGCCACGATCACCCGGGACATCGCGGTGCCCTTCCCGCGTCCGCGCAATCCCGCCGATCTCAACCGTGACCCCGCCTTCTACGAACTCCGCGGCGCCCTGCTCGACTCGCTCACCGCGCCCGCGCCGGATGCGGTGGCGTAGAACCGAGTTCGTTTGGACACCCTCCGGTGGGAACCGGTACTGTCCGAGCGCATGAGCGGTGGTGGGCTACGGCGAGCATGACCCGGCGAGCGCGACGTCGGACGTTGACCGCGGTGCAGCGCCACACCGCCCAATTGCAGCCGTTCACCCTGGCCGGCTTCAGTCGAATTCTGTTCGAGGCCAGTGGAACTCCGGTTCGGATCGTCGCCAGCACCACACTGCCGCCCGCGGTGGCGGGGCGCTGGATCCGGACCGCCGCGGGGGATCTCATCGAGTACGACGCGGCGCTGCCGGCGATAGCGCGGATCAACACGGTGCTGCACGAGGCCGGGCATATCCTGTACGGCCACAGCGCCCTCGAGCATCGGGTCGAGACCGGGTTGGCGCTGTGTTCGGTGATCGGGCCCGGCGCCGCCGGGCATTTCGCCCGTGTGCGGCACCGATCCTCCTACGACCTGCGCAGCGAGCGCGAGGCCGAGGCGTTCGCACGGCGGACACTGCGCACCATCCTGTGGAGCGGTGATACCAGCCAGCAGGCGAAAATCCTCACCGCGCTGGGTTTTCCGCGCATCCGAATCGAGTAATCGGTGACGCAGTTCAGCGCGGCCATGGGCGCGCTCATTTTCGTCGGCATGCTCGCGGCCATCTGGCAGCTGCCCCCGCAGGGCGCACGGGGACAACTGGTTCCGATCGCCGTGCTGGGATTGTTCTGTCTCGGCTATCTGCTCATCACCCCGAGCCCGCAGGCGCTGTTCGCGGCGGTGCGCGTCAACTCCGCGTATTTCCTGAGCCACCTGTGCATCCTGGGCGCGCTGGCCCTGTCCACGCTGTACTGGCTCGACTACCTCGCGACCGGTCCCGAATCGAACCGGCGGCGGGTGCTGGTGACCCGGGTGGCCTACGCCGTCGTCCTCGTCGTGCTCGCGGTTCTGTTCGCGACCTCGTCGCAGCAGCCCGACGGCTTCGGTTTCGGGTACGAGATCGGCGGCAGTCCGGGGATGCGGCTCTACTGGGTCATCCAGGGGCTCATGGTGATTCACGCGCTGCTGCCGCTGGCGCGCGCCGCCGCCCGTGCCTTCCATCGAGAAAAGTCCTGGCGGCGTACGCTGCTGGCGGCGCTGGCCGGTGTGACGGTGCTGTTCATCGGCTACGAGGTGTGGGTGATCGTGGTGGTCACGGTGTGGCCCGGGCTGCCGCCGATGTGGGCGCAGCGCGTGACCACGGGCCTGCAGATCGTGGGCGGGGTGCTGCTGGTCGCGGGCACCATAGGCCCGGTCCTGTCGGGCACGGTGCGCAGCACGCGGATCGCGCTGTCCTATCTCGAACAGCTCGCGCCCCTGCACTCCTGGTTGCTGGAGCGCTATCCGCAGATCCGATTCCGGACGCGGATGAGCAGGCGCGCCGAGACGCGGGTCACCGAGATGCTGGTCGAGGTCAGTGACGGCCTGCGGTTGCTCCAGCGCGACGCCCCGGCGCTGGCGGCCGCCCGGGCGCTGGACCACGAGACGATCAGCCTGCTCGTTCCCGATGACGGCGTCCATCACGCCGCCTACGAACTCGCCGCCGCGGCGTTGTTCAGGGCGCCGCCGGCGCGCTGCTCGCGGTGAACCGCTCGCTCACCCCTTGGCTTCGGGCAGGTCCGGGGGATCGGCGGGCAGGCCCTCCTTGACCCGCAGGAACTTGAGGTAGTCGATCAGCGAGGCCAGCGACTGCTGCGACAGGTCCAGGGCGCGGAAGGCCAGTGCCTCGATATCGGGCGCGGTCGCCAGGCGGAGATACTCGATCTCCTGTCGTCCGCGCTGCCAGGCGTCGTCATCGGTGAAGAACCGGATGTCCACGTCGAACGCGGCGGCCAGTCCGGCGGCGTGTTTGAGCGAGGGATTCTGTTTCAGGCCCGAACGCAGTTGGGAGACATACACCGACGAGATCGGATGGCCGAGTTCGGTGGCGCGGCGCGCGATCTCGTCGGCGGTATAGCGGTGTCCCCTGGCGTTGGGCATCGTATGGAACAGGTACTCGAGCCGCTCCGAGAAGGCCGCTCCTTCGTTCATGTCAGATCCCCCGATTTTCGGCGCCGTATCTCCGCGAGCGCCCATGCTACAGCATACTTCCGCTGCTCCAATCGCATCGATAGCTGTGGGTACCACCCTGTGACTCGCTGCACATTCCGCGACTACATCCAGATATGCCACAGAATCATTCCTATGCTTTGGCATACGCGGCGCCGCGGTGCACGACGACCCGAGGAAGTACCGGATGAAGTACTCGCTCTCCGACCCCGATCCCGCTGTCGCCCAAGCGGTTTCCCGCTGGCTGCGGGATCTCCTGGGGCGTCCGCATCCGCTGCTGGGTCGACCGGGCCCCGTGTGCCCCTTCGTCGTTCCGGCGATCAAGGCCAACGCGCTGTCGATTCGACAGCATCGCTGGCACGGGCCGCCGACGAGCTACCGCCTGACCGGGCTCCTCGACGCTGTCGTCGATCACTTCCACGCGGGTGCGCTCGACGGCCGCCCCGGTGACCTGCGCACGCTCGTGGTGCCGGTCACCGGATTCCCGGAGGCGGCGTGGTCGCGCATCGACGACGGCCGCCGCCGCGCCAAAACCCGTGCCGCGGTGCGCGGTTACATGCTCGGGCAGTTCCACCCCGCGTGCACCGAGCCCGGTATCCGCAACCCGGTCTTCCCGGTGAACCGCTCGCCGCTGCCGGTGTTCGCCGTCCGCCGGATGGCGGTGCACGACATTCTCTTCCTGCACGACGATCCGATCTGGTTCGAGCAGTATCAGCGGCGCTTCGCGGGGTGGTACCGGGACGGCGGACGGGTCGGTCCGCAGCTGCGCGAGCTGTACGCGATCGCCGCCCGGCGGCACGGACGCGGGCGGCAGGCGGAACCGGTCGCGGTACACGGACGGCCGCCGGTGCGCTCCGGCCCGCCGCCCCTCCCGTAGCGCATCGGGCCGGGACGTAACCCGCGGTAATCCCGCCGGAAGACACCGGTGACAATTCAGCAACATCGATCGGGAGACTTGAGCGAGTAGACCTTACTGGGCATTTGCCCAGATCAGTGCGTGAGGAGTGCGAGCCTCTCTATGACTGCTGTGACCCGGACCGACCTCGACGGTGACGCCGCCTCGGACGACTATCTGGCCAAGCGAACGCTGCGCAAGGGAACCGCCGGGTGGGTACTGCTCGCCGGGCTCGGCGTCAGCTACGTGATCTCCGGGGACTACTCGGGATGGAACTTCGGGCTCGCGGAGGGCGGGTTCGGCGGGCTGCTGATCGCCACCGTGCTGATCGCGGGCATGTATCTGGCCATGGTGCTGGGGATGGCCGAACTGTCCGCGGCCCTGCCCGCGGCGGGCGGCGGGTACACCTTCGCGCGCCGGGCGCTCGGTCCGTGGGGCGGATTCGCCACGGGCGCCGCCATTCTCATCGAGTACGCGATCGCGCCCGCCGCCATCGCCACGTTCATCGGCGGCTACGTGGAGTCGCTGAACCTGTTCGGGATCACCGACGGCTGGTGGGTCTACCTGGCGGTGTACGCGCTGTTCATCGGCATCCACCTGGCCGGCGCGGGGGAGGCGCTCAAGGTCATGTGCGCCATCACGGTGGTGGCCCTGGCCGGTCTGGTGATCTTCGCTGTCGCGGCGTGGGGCGAGTTCGAGATCGCCAATCTCACCGATATTCCGGCGGATCCCGACGCGCTGGGCAGCTCGTCGTTCCTGCCCTTCGGCGCGTTCGGCGTGTGGGCCGCCATCCCGTTCGCCATCTGGTTCTTCCTCGCCGTCGAAGGGGTGCCGCTCGCGGCCGAGGAGGCGCGCGAACCGGAGAAGAACGTGCCCAAGGGCATCATCGCGGCCATGCTGATCCTGCTGGTGACCGGTGGCGCGGTGCTGCTGCTGTCCACGGGAGCCCTTGGCGCGGAGCAGCTTTCGGCATCGGGCAACCCGCTCGTCGAGGCGCTGGGCGACGGTGGGGCCGCCACCGCGGTCAACTACATCGGCCTGGCGGGCCTGGTCGCGAGCTTCTTCTCCATCGTCTACGCCTACTCGCGGCAGACCTTCGCGCTCTCGCGCGCCGGGTACCTGCCCACGTCGCTGTCGGTGACCAATCGCCGCAAGGCCCCGATGCTCGCGCTGGTGGTGCCGGGCGTCGTCGGCTTCGGCCTGTCGCTGACCGGCGAGGGCGCGATGCTGTTGAACATGGCGGTCTTCGGCGCCGCCCTGAGCTACGTGCTGATGATGGTGAGCCACATCGCGCTTCGGGTGCGTGAGCCCGGGATGAACCGGCCGTATCGGACGCCCGGCGGTGTGGTGACCACCGGTTTCGCGCTGCTCGTCGCCTGCGTGTCGGTGGTGGCGACATTCCTGGTCGACCCGGTCGCGGCCGGGTGGACCCTCGCGGCCTTCTGCGCTTTCCTGCTGTACTTCGGCCTGTACAGCCGCCATCGCCTGGTGGCCAACTCACCCGACGAGGAGTTCGCCGTCCTCGCGCGTGCCGAGCGGGAGCTCGAATGACGCGCTACCACCAGATGATCGGCGGCACGTCCTACACCTTCGGCGGCCTGGTGGACCTGCTGGCCAAGGCCACACCGCGGCGCAGCGGTGACGAACTCGCTGGCTGCGCCGCGGGTTCGGACGCCGAACGCGCGGCGGCGCAGTGGGCGCTGGCCGAGGTGCCGCTGACCACGTTCCTGAACGACACCGTGGTGCCGTACGAAACCGACGAGGTCACCCGGCTCATCATCGACACCCACGATCGCGCTGCGTTCCAAGCGATTTCGCACCTCACGGTCGGCGGACTGCGGGACTGGTTGCTGACGGTGGCCGCCACCCCCGCCGCGGCCGCGACCCTGGCCGCCGTCGCACCGGGGCTCACGCCCGAAATGGTCGCCGCCGTCAGCAAACTCATGCGCAATCAGGATCTGATCGCCGTCGCCAGGGCCGTCGAGGTGCGGGCCGGGTTCCGCACCACGATCGGGCGGCCCGGCACGCTGGCCACGCGATTGCAGCCCAACCATCCCACCGACGACCCGCGCGGCATCGCGGCGGCGGTGCTGGACGGGCTGCTACTCGGCTGCGGGGACGCGGTGATCGGCATCAACCCGGCGACCGATTCACCCAGGGCCACAGCGGATCTGCTGTACCTGCTCGACGAGGTACGGCAGCGCTTCGACATCCCCACCCAGTCGTGCGTGCTCTCCCACGTCACCACGACCGTCGGACTGATCGAAGCCGGGGCGCCGGTGGACCTGGTGTTCCAGTCCGTCGCGGGGACCGAGGGCGCGAATTCCGGCTTCGGCGTCGACATCGCCCTGCTGCGCGAGGCCAACGAGGCGGGTCGCTCACTGCGCCGCGGCACCGTCGGGAACAACGTCATGTACCTGGAAACCGGTCAGGGCTCGGCGCTCTCGGCGGGCGCGCACCTGGGCGCCGGCGGGCTGCCGGTGGATCAGCAGACCCTCGAGGCCCGGGCGTACGCCGTCGCCCGCGACCTGGATCCGCTACTGGTCAACACGGTGGTCGGATTCATCGGGCCCGAATACCTCTACGACGGCAAGCAGATCATTCGCGCGGGGCTGGAGGATCACTTCTGCGGCAAGCTGCTCGGCCTGCCGATGGGCGTGGACGTCTGCTACACCAATCACGCCGAGGCGGACCAGGACGACATGGACACCCTGCTCACGCTGCTGGGCGCGGCGGGCTGCGCGTTCGTCATCGCGGTGCCCGGCGCGGACGACGTCATGCTCGGCTATCAGAGCCTGGCGTACCACGACGCGCTCTACGCGCGAAAGGTGCTGGGGCTCGGGCCCGCTCCGGAATTCGCCGCCTGGATGGAACGGCTCGGCATGCTGGACGCGCACGGCCGCGTGGTGCCGATCGAGCCGCTGTCCTCGCCCCTGCACACGCTGGCGATCGCGGGATGAGCGGCGCAGTCCCCGCGCGGGGCGCGGAATCGAGGACCGCACAGGCATTCTGGGACGAACTGCGGCGCAGCACCCAGGCCCGCATCGGCCTCGGACGGACCGGGGACGCGTTGCCGACCGCGGACGTCCTGGAATTCCGCGCTGCGCATGCGGCGGCCCGCGACGCCGTGCACAGCCCGCTCGAGGTCTCCGAACTGGCCGTGCGGGTGCGGGCACTCGGACTCGGGGAGCCGTCGCACGTGGCCAGCCGGGCCGGTGACCGGTCGCAGTATCTGCGCCGGCCGGATCTGGGCCGCCTGCCGGCGGAAAGCGCTGCCGGAGAGGGGATCACCGCCATCGCGCACACGGGTGCGGATGTGGGGGTCGTCCTGGCCGACGGGCTGTCGCCCCGTGCGCTCACCGTCCACGGTGTGCCCGTGCTGGCGGCGATCGCGGCGGCGCTGGGCGATCGCCACACCCTCGCGCCGCCGGTGATCGCCACCCAGGCCAGGGTGGCGCTCGGCGACCACATCGGGCAGGCTCTCGGCGTGCGAACGCTGTTGGTTCTCATCGGCGAACGCCCCGGGCTCTCGGTGGCCGACAGTCTCGGCATCTACCTGACCCACGATCCGCGGCCGGGCCGGGCGGATTCCGAACGCAACTGCATCTCGAACATCCATCCGCCGGAGGGTCTGGGCTACGCGCGCGCGGCGCGGGTGGCGCTCGGTCTGATCGAAGGCGCGCGGCGGCTCGGGCGCTCGGGCGTCGGGTTGAAGGACACGTCCGCCGACGCCGAACTCCCGGCCGGTGACGTGACGATCCTGGACGCGGACGCAAGCCCCGAGAGTGGTTGTGCAGCCGACCAAACGATCTTGGGCTAGATTGTGAAACTGACAGATTCACATTTTCGATTCGTGCTGTAGACGCAGGGCACGCAATAGTCGGTGTGAGCCACAGTTGAGAAGTGCCGGTCCGTCCGACGCACTGAGTTCGAGGTGTCGGGGCCGAGGAGTCAGCGTTCGATGGCGGCTGACCATACGAGGAAAGTCTTGTTCAGAGTTGCCTTCAGGGCCACGGTCCTGATGTTGAGTGCGGTCGCGTCGCTCGGACTGGTGAGCGCACCCGCGCACGCCAGCCCGCTGTATCCGACCCCCGATCCCGATGCCTTCTACGCACAGCCCGCCGACCTCGCGAACTTGAAGCCGGGCGACGTCGTCCGGACCCGCAAGATCGACTCCGGTCCCTACGTCGGTACCGACGGCTGGCAGGTCGCCTTCCGTTCCACCAACTCCCTCGGCAACCCGGTCATGGGCGTCACGACCGTGCTGCTGCCCATCGGTGTGCAGAACCCGCCGCTGGTGTCGTACCAGGCGCTGATCAATTCCCTGGGCACCCAGTGCAATCCGTCGCGGTCGCTGTTCAACGGCGAACTGCAGGACGCGCCCGGCGCCATGCTGCCGATCGGCCGGGGCTGGGCGGTCTCGCTGCCCGACTACCTCGGTCCCACCTCCGCCTACGGCGCGGCCAAGCTGAGCGGCATGATGACGCTGGACAGCGTCCGGGCCGTGCAGAAGGCCACCGAACTCGGCCTCGGCCAGTCGCCGGTGGCGATCGCCGGATACTCCGGCGGCGGAATGGCTTCCGCGTGGGCGGCCGCGCTGGCGCCCACCTACGCTCCCGAGCTGAAGATCGCGGCGGTCGTCGCGGGCGGCGTCCCCGCCGATCTCGAGGAGATGGCCCTCTCGCTCGGCTTCGCGCCGCACCCGGGCTTCGGCCTGGCCTTCGCCGCGGCCATGGGCCTGGAACGCGAGTACCCGGACCGGCTTCCGGTCTCGGACCAGCTGAACCCCGAGGGCCTGTGGTTCCGGGAGTTCACCCAGGACGCGTGCCGTCGCTTCCTGCTGTTCCACGGCGCCTTCCGCAACGCCGAGCAGCTGGCGGCGTCGAAGTCCCTGATGGACAGCCAGGAGGCGCGAGCGGTGTTGCGCGAGAACAGCTTGCGCCACTACCCGGGCATCCCCACCGCGCCCACCTACCTGTGGCAGGGCCGTTTCGACACCCTGACCTCCTTCGGTCCGGTGGCCGAGGTGGCCGATCGCTACTGCAAGGCCGGCGCCCCGGTCGACTTCCGGCCGTACGACATCGCCGAGCACATGACCACGGCCGTAGCGGGTTTCGTGGACGCGTGGAATTACGTGGAAGCGCGCTTCCGCAACGATCCGGTGCCGACCAGCTGCTGATCGGCTCGGTCCGGTGATCGCTCGCGACGCGCCGGAACAACCCCGATGGAAACCCCGGGCTCGAAACCCTTCGAGCCCGGGGTTTTCGCGTTCGCGATGGAGCTACTCGCGGACGGCGTGCGCGATGCGCCCGGCGAACACGTCGTACTTCGGGTCCGGGTCGAATCCGTAGCGCGACAGGGTTTCCGGCACCGAGGTGTCGGCGATGCGGTCGAAGCCCAGACCTTCGAGTTCGCGGGCCAGCTCGGCGGGTGCGAAGAACGTCTGCCACGGCTCACCCTGATCGGCGACCCTGGTCAGCACGTCCGCTCCCATCGCGCGCTGTTCGGCGGATCGGGTGGCGGCCGGATCGTTGTAGTCGACGACGAGCTCGGCGTGCGCGTCGAGCCCCGCCGCGAAGGCGAACAGCCGCAGCGTGGCCGCCCGACTGAGATACATCACCACCCCGAGGCAGACGAAGATCGCCGGCGCCGCACGGTCGAACCCCGCCGCCCCGAGCGCGTAGCCCAGCTCGTCCCCCTCGAAGTCCGCGGCCACGAACGCCACCGACTCGGGCACGCCGATCCCCGCGTCCCGCAACCGTTCTCGCTTCCACTCCTGCGTGTCGGGATGGTCCACCTCGAACACCCGCAGCCCCGGATACGGGTTCCGGTACCCGAAGGTGTCCAGCCCCGCCCCCAGGATCACCAGCTGCCGAACCCCCGCCCCGACGGCCGCCCCGATGGCGTCCTCCGCGACCCGGAACCGGACCAGGATCCACGGGTGCAACACCTCCGGAATCCAATTCTCCTGCGCGCCGACGACTTCCTCGTCCGACACCCCACACAGCCGGGCAGCCAACGGGTCATCGAACAGCCGGGGTCCCGAATCCAGCCGATGCGCGGCCCGGATCAACGCGATCGACAACGCCGTCCGACTGGCCCGCCCCTGCTCCACGCCGCCCCCTCGCACACCGAGTTCCGTCAGCCCCCACGATATCCGCGCCCGCCCCACCCCATACCCCGATCGCCGACCTCCACGACCGATGTCCGCCTGTCTATTTCAGCTCGAACGCGGCCCGTGTCGCGTTGGTCAAGCGCTGCTCCTGTGTGAGCGGACGCCCGCACCCTCACACACCGGGTTCGGGGAGGGAGGCCGTGATCGTCTCCCAGGCCTGGTGCAGGTGGGGGCAGATCGAGCCGGTCTGGGTCAGGACCGTTACGCAGCGGTTGTCGTGGTCGTAGAGCTCCAGGGCGGAGGTTACGCCGGTCGGGCCGTGTGAGTGGGTCAGCCAGCACTCGCGGATGTGCAGGGGGCTCATTGCGTAGCGGGCGGCGCCGAAGACCACCGACACGTGGTCGGGTTCGTGTTCGACCAGGGCGGCCCGGTCGCGATGGAGTTGCAGGCAGCCGCCGCCGGGGACGGCGACGGTGAAGGGCAGGGACAGGTCGGCCAGGTGGGACAGCAGGTGCGGGAGGACGCGGGGCTCCACGCGGCGCGCGCCGGTGAACGGCAGGACGTGGTAGCGCTCGGTCGTCAGGGCGTCGAGGTGGGTGATCTGGTCGGTGTCCCGCCAATCCAGCTCGGACCAGCGCAGCGGCGTCTCGGGCTCCGGCGGCGCGGCAGGCGCCAGCGCGATCGCCTCGATCAGCATCGGATCGGACTGCGGGGTGAAGTAGGCGCGATGGGTGCCCGACGCGTCGGCCAGGGTCAGCGCGCGGGGGGTGAGGTGGATATCGGTGATGCGGCCGGGATGCAGCCGCAGCGCGATGCCCTCGGGGCCGCAGGTCAGCGCCTCGCCCGGGAACGCGGGCGGCAGGTACTCGCCGGTGTGACTCAGCAGGGCCGCGGCGTTCGCGGTCGCGGTGACCGTCAGGCCCAGCGCGGGTAGCGCCTGGGCGACCACCCGGGCCCCGCCGGCGACGCGGCGGGCGGGGCAGTGTTCGCAGCGGCGGCCGTCAGTACACATCGCGGACGTACCGCTTCTCGCGCTTGAGGGTGTTGACGTAGTCGGCGGCGGCGTCGGCGTCGAATCCGCCGTGCTCGCCGACGATCTCGTGCAGCGCCCGGTCGACGTCCTTGGCCATGCGGGTGGCGTCACCGCACACGTAGAAGTGCCCGCCCTCCTGCAGCCAGGCGTACAGCTCCGCGCCGTGCTCGCGCATCCGGGTCTGCACGTAGACCTTGTCCGCCTGATCCCGGGAGAACGCCAGGTCCAGCCGGTTCAGCAGCCCCGACTCGTGCCAGCCGGTCAGCTCCTCGGCGTAGATGTAGTCGTGCTCGCGATGCTGATCACCGAAGAACAACCAGTTGCGCCCGCCCGCCCCGCGCTGCTCCCGCTCCTGCAGGAACGCCCGGAAGGGCGCGATCCCGGTCCCCGGCCCCACCATGATCATCGGCGCGTCGTCCGATCCCGGCACCCGGAAGGACTTGTTGGGCTGCAGGAAGATTCGCGCGTCACCGCACCGATCGGCCAGGTAGGTCGAGCACACGCCGCCGCGATCGCGCCCCGCGTGCTGATACCGCACCCCGGCCACGGTGAGGTGAATGCGATCGGGATGCGCCAGCGAGCTCGAGGAGATCGAATACGCCCGGTGCTGTAGCGGTTTGAGCAGCCCGATGAACTCCTCCAGCGCGAGCACGTCGCCGCCGATGCGCAGGATGTCGAGGATGTCCTTGCCGTACAGCCACCGGTCGAGCACGTCCTTGACGCCACCGCGCAGCACGTGCGAGAGCTCCTCGTTCTCCGCGCGGCTCTCCACCTCGCTCAGCAGATCCTTGGTGGGCGTGCTGATTTCGTACCGATGGCCCAGCACCGCGCTCAGTGGCTCACCGTCCACGACGGTGTCCGGCGACACCCGGAAGTGGTCCGCGATGGCGGCCACCAGCGCGGGATTGTTCTCCGGGAACACCGCCAGCGCGTCGCCCGCCTCGTACGCGATGCCGCTGTCCGCCAGCGCGAACTCGATGTGCCGAATCTCCTTGCCCGACTTGGGCCCCGACAGCAGCCGGTTCACCGGCAGCTGGGCCGGATAGGGATTCTTGCGGGTCCAGCCGGACCGCGCGACGGTGCTCGGCGGCGGGGTGCCGGGCGTACCGCCCGCCCCCGCGAGGGTCACCAGCGTGGCGACCGCGCCGCGCACCCATTCGGCCGCGGGCGTCTCGTAGTCGATGTCGCAGTCGGTACGCCCCACCACGCGGTGCGCACCGAGCTGCTCCAGCCGGGTGTCGATGAGCTTGCCCGCCTGGCAGTAGCCGTCGTACCCGGTGTCGCCGAGCGCGAGCACGCCGTACGCGAGCCCCTCGAGCCGCGGCGCCGTCTCCGAAGACAATGCCTCCCAGAACAATTCGGCGTTGTCCGGCATCTCGCCCTCCCCGTAGGTGGAGGTGATGACCAGCACGTACTTGAACCCGACCAGCTCGTCGAGCTTGATCTCGTCGAGTCCGCTCACCCGCGCGTCGAACCCCTGCGCGGTGGCCGCGGCGGCGGTGTCGGCCGCCAGGCCCTCGGCGTTGCCGGTCTGGCTGCCGTACAGGATGCGCAGGGACGGTCGCGGAGCGCCGGTGTCGGCGTTCGCCGGAGCCGCGGCCGGGGCCATGGCGAGCCGGGAATGCAATCCGGCCAGGAATCCGGCGAGCCAGGCACGCTGGTCCTCGTTGAACGGAGCGTCCTCGGGAATGTAGGCGATCTTCATGTACTCGCTCTTCAGGTGGTCTGCAGGGAGGGACCGGACAGCGCGACGACCGGAATCGCCTTGTGCGCGAACAGTTCCTCGAAGGAGGGCAGGCGGCCGATGCGGTCGATGTTCTTGGCGCTCTGGTAGAGAATCCAGCCGTAGGTGCCGGGACTGTCCATCGAGCGCACGTTGCGCTCGCTCAGCGCCCGCTTGTAGTCGGTGAGTCGTTTGTCCGCGACCATGACCGCCAGATCCTCGTCACCGAATCCGTCGATGGCCTCGCGGGCATACTTCTGCAGTTTCTGGATGAGGAAGAAATCCTCGGTGAGCACCAGATTGCGCACCGCGGCCCCGATGCGCGGATCCTGCACCGCGGTGACCTCCGGCATCCGCGACATCGCGAGCTGCTGCGCCATGTTCAGCACCGTGTAGGTGTTGAGCAGCGCGTACATCTCCTCGGTATCGGTGTCGCCGTACCCGGGCACCGCGCCGCCAAGCACCGTGCGCGCGTCGCGATAGGACAGCTTGAACTTGCGCACCTGATGCCCGGACAGCGCGGTGGCGAGTTCGTCGAGCAGTTCCTTGCGCGTCTTGGCGGCCAGGATCGCGTCCGCGTCCTGGTACTGCAGCAGCGCGCGCGGCATGGCGTAGACCAGGTGCGCGCGGGTGGTCTCCCAGTCCGCGAGCAGCGCCGTGCCCCGGGCCGACCCGGTCGCCTCGACGTGCCACTCCAGCAGCGTGCGTGCGGCCTGTTCGTGGAACGGCGCGTCCGTGACCGGAAGTACCAGTACCGAATCCGCGCTGACCTTCGCGCCCAGCGCGCCGTCCGGATCGTACTGGTAGAGGAAGCCGCCGCTCATGCCGTTGCCGACGCCCTTGCCGAACCCGCCGATGTTGAGCACCGCGCCGTTGGTCATGTACTCGCACAGGAATTCCCCGACGCCCTCCACGACCGCCGAGGCGCCGGAGTTGCGTACCGCGAACCGGTCCCCGGCCTCGCCGTCGACGAACAGCCGCCCACCCGAGGCCCCGAACAGCGCGAAGTTGCCGATGAGCACGCTGCCCCCGGGCTCGGTGGAACCGCCGCCCGGGGATCGCACGATGATCTCGCCGCCGCAGGCGCTCTTGCCGACGCCGTCGTTGCAGGTTCCGATGTGGGTCAGGCTGATTCCGTCGTTGCAGAACAATCCGTAGCTCTGGCCCGCGGACCCGGTGGTGGTGATCCGCACGCTGCCGGGCTGCAGGTGCCTGCGGCCGCGATCGTCGGTGACGACCGCGTCACCGTCCGCCGCATCGTGATTGAGCATGCGCTCGATGTCGATGGCGAGCTGGCCGCCGACGCCCTTGTTCCGGTTGGTCAGCGCCACCGTCGGCAGGACCGCGCCGTTCAGCGTCAGCGCCGCGAGGAAGGAGTCGTCGATCGCGTAGTCCTTCTCCATGTAGATCGGGTTATCGACGACGAATTCCGGTGCCACGGCCAGCATTCGGCGCAGATCCAGGCGGCCGATGGAGGAGGGGTGGTCGAGCAGGTGCAGCAGGTCGCTGCGCCCGCGCGCCGCCCGCAGCGACGGCACGCCGAGCGTGGCCAGGATCTCCCGGACCTCGTGCGCGATATTGAGCAGATACTGCGCCAGCGCGCGCGGATCACCCTCGAAGACTTCGGGATTGGTGGTGAGACCGGCGGGGCACTTGATGTTGCAGTTCTTCGCCATGACGCAGCGCAGCATCATCAGCGCGGTGGTGCCGAACTCGAAACTGTCCGCGCCGAGCAGCGCGGACTTGACCACGTCGCTGGCGGTCTGATGCGCGCCCGAACATCGCAGCACGACCTTCTGCCGAATACCGTTGGCGCACAGCGCCTGGTGCACCTCGGCGACGCCGATCTCCGCGGAGCGGCCCGCGTACTTCAGGCTGGTGACCGCTGCCGCGCCGGTGCCGCCGGTGTTGCCCGCGACGTTGATGACGTCGGCGCCGGCCTTGGCGACGCCGACCGCGATGGTGCCGATGCCCTCGGAGGACACCAGTTTCACGATGACCCGTACCCGGGCGGCCTTGCAGTCGTGGATGAGCTGGGCCAGGTCCTCGATCGAGTAGGTGTCGTGATGCGGTGGCGGGGAAACCAGTTCGACGCCCGGGGTGCCGCCGCGCGCCGCGGCGATCTCGACGGTCACCTTCGGCGCGGGCAGCTGCCCGCCCTCGCCGGGCTTGGCGCCCTGGCCGATCTTGATCTCCAGTTCGCGCAGCATGGGATCGGCCAGGTAGCCCGCCCACACCCCGAACCGGCCCGACGCGAACTGCTTGATGCGGGACCCGCGAATGGTGCCGTAGCGGGTGATGTGTTCCCCGCCCTCACCGCAATTCGACAGTCCGCCCACCATATTGGTGCCGTGCGCCACCGCCTCGTGCGCGGGGGCGACCAGCGCGCCGTGGCTCATGGCGCCCGAGGCCAGGGTCGCGGTGATCTCGCTGGCGGGCTGGACCTTTCCCAGCGGAATCGAGGCCGGCGCGGTGTCCACCGCCGCGAGGTAGTCCGCGGCCGCACCGGTGGCGCGGACGCGCAGGTCCTCGGCGCCGACCTCGGCCTCGGCGATATCCGCGCCGAATCGGGCACGCAACGATTGCGCCAGCGCCGCGAGCCGGTGCGGGGTGTGGGCCAGCCGCAGGGTGAACACGTCGCCTTCCCGCTCGCACGTCAGCCCGCGAACCAGGAAGGAGTTGTTGCCCGAGCGCGCGAACTGCCCCATCTCGCCGCGGAATTCGTCGGCCGTGTGTACGAAGTTCACGTCGGCGGGCAGGGCGAGCACGTCGCGCAGCGCGGCGGGCCGCCGCGTGCGCTCGGCGTTCATGGCCCGCACGAAATTGCGGTAGCCCGCGGTGATGTCGAAGCTGTCGATGGCGCGCGGGGTCAGTTCGTCGAAACTGGTGTTGCGGTAGGCGTTGTCGTCGAGCCCGAACGCGCCCTCGAGCTGATTCAGGGGCAGCAGCCGCAGGTGCGTGGCGTCGGCCATCGCCGGATTGTGCGGGCGCGCGGTGTCGTCGAAGGAGATGGCCTCCTCGGTCATGTCGACGAACCCGCGCACCGCGGTGGTGCCGTAGGAGTGCCCGGCCCCTTCCGCGCGCTCCTTGAACAGGCCCAGCAGCGGGATGTCCTGCTCACCGCGCACCGTGCGGGCGCGCGCGTGCCAATCCGCCACCGCCGCGGCGAGCGTGGCGAATCCGACCCCCGCCACCGGCGAGACCACGTTCGGGAAGTACCTGCGCAGCACCGGATCCGCGGTGTCGAGGTAGTTGGGCTCGAAGAACTCGCCGCCGATATAGCTTTCGGCCGTGCACAACCCGACGCGGCCCATGGTCTTCATGAGCGACTTCTCCGCCGCCTTGGCGAACCGCGCGAAGGCGCTGTCGGCGTCGTCGCCGTACTTCTCCTCGGCACGCATCTGCACCGACAGCGCGTACACCGCCGAGGCGCCGAAGCCCAGCACCGCGGCCACGTGATGCGAGGAGCACAGCTGGCCGCTCTCGGCGATCACCGAAACCCGCAGGCGCAGACCCTCTTCGATGAGCCGCTGATTGATGGCCGAGACGACGAGGATGAGCGGCAGCGCGGCGCGCTCGGCCGAGACGTGCCGGTCGGTGATGATCGCGATGCCGCCGGTCTCGCGGGCGAATTCCTGTACCTGGTCGCAGAGTTCGTCCACCGCGCGCACCAGCGCCGCGGCGTTGGCGGCCGGATCGGCCAGGTCGGCGCGATAGCGCATACCGAAGCGCCGCACCGGCGTATCGCCCTGCTCACGGATCTTGAGCATGTCCCGGTGGTTGAGGATGGGGGAGCGGACCACGATCTGCGGCGCCGCCTGCGCGCCGCTGTTGGGCTTGGCGCCCAGCGCGACCCGCAGGGTCATGCCGTCGGCCTCACGGATGCTGTCCAGCGGCGGGTTGGTGACCTGCGCGAAGCGCTGCGAGAAGTACTTGGCCACACCGCCTTCCTGGTCCGAGAGCGCGTTGATGGCCGCGCCGTAGCCCATCGCCGAGATCTTCTCCTGACCGGTGGCCAGCATGGGATCCATCAGGAACTTGAAGCTCTCCTGATTGAGCGAGTAGGCGACGTAGCGCTGCGGCCGGGTGAGATCGCCGTCGTATCGCGCCGGGGCGCTCTGGTTCTCGGGCGGGACGGGCGGCAGATCGGCGATGTTCACCCGGGCTGCGCTCAGCAGGGCCGGGTAGTCGTGGCGGGCCGCGAGCATTTCCAGGGCCGCCGTCGTGCCGTACGCGCGCCCGGCCGCGTGATCGAAGAACAGCATGCCGCCGGCCTCGATACGCCCGCGCACCAGCACCTGTTCGGGCGGGAAGTACACCTGCCCCGCTTCGGACATGACCCCCAGGTACTCGGTGGTCTCGACGGTGCGCAGCGGGCGCAGGCCGAGCCGGTCCAGCCGGGCGCCGATGATCACGCCGTCGCCGAAGACCAACGCCGCCGGGCCGTCGTTCTTCTCCTCGTAGAGGCTGAAGTACTCGAGCATGGCGGTGACCCGCGGCGAGAGCGTCGTGTCGTTCTCCCAGGCGGGCGGCATCATGGCGACCACCGCGGTCACCAGATCCAGATCGTCCTCGATGACCCGGTTCTGCAGGGTCTGGTCCAGGCGGCAGCTGTCGGACTGGCCGGCCGGGCGCACGATGGCGCGGCTGCGGGCGCGGGCGAGCGCGTTCTCCGAGAGCCGGTTCTTCTTGTCGGTGTTGAGCTCGCCGTTGTGCGCCATGAACCGGAACGGTTGCGCCATCGTGGAATCGGGCGCGGTGTTGGTGGAGAACCGGGTGTGGAAGAACAGCGAGTGCACCTGCATCCGGGGATCGTTCAGGTCCCGGAAGTAGGGCACCACCTCGTGCGAGTTCAGCCTGCCCTTGAGCACCTGGGTGCGGGCGCTGAGCGAGAGGGGGTACAGCCCCCGCAGTTCGGGCCGGGTGTAGGCGACCGCCTCGATCGCCATGAGCGCGTCGTGGATGCGCCGGTCGGAGTCCGCCCGAAAGACCCACTGCCGCACCGGGAGCTGATAGCGCACCGCGGCCGGGCGAACCGCGCTGTCGTCGGTGGGCACGTCGCGGGTCAGCAGGATCTCGAATCCCTGTGCGCGCAGCGCGTTCTCGATGACGGCCTCGGCCGCGGCGGCGCGCTCGGGGTCGGCGGGCAGGAAGAAGTTCCCCACCCCGAACTCCCCGAGCCGCAGGTCTGCCCGTCCCGTGAGCTCGGCGAAGAACCGCAGGGACAGATCGAGATTCACGCCCGCGCCGTCACCGACGCCCTCGGAGGACATGCCCCCGCGATGGGGCACCGCGCACAGCGCCTCGTGCAGCTTGTGGATGATCTCGTGTGTCTGGACGCCGTCCTTGCGGGTCAGGAACCCGACGCCACAACTGCTCTTCTCCTGCTCCGGGTCGTACAGTCCAATCACACGCGTTCTCCTCAGCCGGCGCCGCGAACGGCGCGCCAACGAACGGCATGGTTCACTCGTCCCACCGGCTCCGCGCACGCTCGCCCTGGCCTGCCCGGCATCCGCGCCGGAACCGACAGGACAACCGAGCCAGCCTCAAGCGAGGATAGGCTAACCTCAGAAATCGCCCGCGGATAGCTCCTGCGGCATACGTCACATCTCGGCCACCGCCCGGTCGCGCGGTGTTTGCCGACCGTGCGGGATGCGATCCGCGCCGTGTTCCCGGGTCGGTACCGACCCGCGCAACCTGCCCGATTTCGGGGCGCTTCTCGATATTCGAACCGGCCCTCGGGAGTTCTGGCGAATATCCAGCAACGCATACGAGGATGGGCGACAAAGGGGTGGATCGGACCGGTGAAAGCCCGGTCGACGCGCATGTTCGGACTGTGATCCAGCTGTTATTCGAACGCCCGGTCTTGAAAGTTAGGGGAACCGAACTTTATATTCAGGTGATGAAGGTCTGGCTCTTGCGCTCGGGGCGCTCGCCGTTGCGCGCGCTGATATCGATCGGCGGTGTGTGCGCGGTCGCGCTCGCGCTCACCGCGTGCGGCGGCGGTGCGGATCGGGACGGCAAGCCCACCGTGCTCACCACGTTCACCGTGCTGGCCGATATCGCGCGCAATGTCGCGGGGGAGCACCTGGCGGTGGAGTCGATCACCAAGGTCGGGGCCGAGATCCACGGGTACGAGCCGACGCCGGGGGATATCCGCAAGGCGTCCAAGGCTGATCTGATCATCGACAACGGGCTGAACCTCGAGGCGTGGTTCGGGCAGTTCGTCACCGATGTGAAGGTCGACCACGTGGTGGTCACCGACGGGGTGACGCCCATCGCGATCGGGGAGGACGCCTACCGGGGCAAGCCGAACCCGCACGCGTGGATGTCGCCGCTGAACGTGCAGATCTACGTGGACAACATGGTTCGCGCGTTCGAGAAGCTCGCGCCGGCGCACGCCGCCGATTTCCGCGCCAACGCCGACGCCTACAAGGCGAAGCTGCAGCAGGTGCACACCGATCTGGTCGGCACCCTGTCCGGGCTGCCCGCCAACGAACGGGCGCTGGTCACCTGTGAAGGCGCCTTCTCCTATCTCGCCCGCGACGCCGGGCTGACCGAGAAGTACATCTGGGCGGTCAACGCCGAGCAGCAGGCGACCCCGCAGCAAATCACCTCGGCCATCGACTTCGTACGCGCCAACAGGGTGCCCGCGGTGTTCTGCGAATCGACCGTCTCCGACGCGCCCATGCAGCGGGTGGTGGAGGCGACCGGCGCCAAGTTCGGCGGCACCCTCTACGTCGATTCCCTCTCGGAGAGTGATGGTCCCGTGCCCACCTACCTCGATCTCATCCGCCACGACGCGGCCACCATCAGCACCGCACTGACCGGGCGCGCGTCATGAACGCGGCGATCGACGTCGCGGACGTCAGCGTGCACTACGGCGACCTGCTCGCCCTGGACGGCGTCACCGTCACCGTGGGCAGCGGCCGGATCTGCGGACTCGTCGGCATGAACGGCTCGGGCAAGTCGACGCTCTTCAAATCCATCATGGGACTCGTCCGCCCCGATCGCGGCACCGTGCTGATCAACGGCGGCGCCCCGGCGGCCGCGCGCAAATCCGGTGTCCTGGGCTATGTTCCGCAGAGCGAGGACGTGGACTGGAGCTTCCCGCTCTCGGTCGGTGACGTGGTGATGACCGGCCGCTACGGCCACATGGGCTTCACCCGCAGACCCCGGCGCGCGGATCGGGAGGCCGTCGCGCACGCGCTGGAACGGGTCGAACTGACGGACCTGGCGGGCAGGCAGATCGGCCAGCTGTCCGGCGGACAGCGCAAGCGCGCCTTCGTCGCGCGCGGAATCGCCCAGGGTGCGACGGTGCTGCTGCTGGACGAGCCCTTCGCCGGGGTCGACAAGCGGTCCGAGGCGACCATCACGACCCTGCTGCGCGAACTCGCCGCGGACGGGGTCACCGTGCTCATCTCCACCCACGATCTGCACGCGCTGCCCGGTCTCGCCGACGAGGCGATCCTGCTCAACCGGCGGGTGCTGGCGCACGGTGATCCGCGCGAGGTGCTGCGCCCGGAGAACCTGGCGCTGGCCTTCGGCATGGACGTGCTCGACCGCGACGTGCCCGAGCGCGATCTGCCCGCCCGCGACGTGCTGCCGAAGGCGGGCTGAGATGAGCCTGTCCGAAATCTTGCTGGACCCACTGGGTTACGAGTTCATGACCCGCGCCCTGCTCACCAGCGTGATCACCGCCGTGGTGTGCGGCATGCTGTCCTGCTGGCTGGTGCTGATCGGCTGGTCGCTCATGGGTGACGCGGTCTCGCACGCGGTGCTGCCCGGCGTGGTGCTGGCCTACATCGTCGGCGCGCCCTTCGCCGTCGGCGCGATCATCTTCGGCTTCCTGGCTGTCGCCCTGATCGGCGTGGTGCGCAGCACCAGCCGGGTCAAGGAGGACGCCGCCATCGGCATCGTGTTCTCCACCCTGTTCGCCTCGGGCCTGGTGCTGATCTCGGTGACGCCGAGCCAAACCGACCTGAACCACATCATCTTCGGCAATCTGCTGGGCGTGAGCCGGGCGGAACTGATCCAGGTTGCGGTGCTCGCGGTCATCGTGGCGGCCGCGCTGTACCTGAAGCGCCGCGACTTCACCCTCTACGCCTTCGATCCCACCCACGCGCACGCGATCGGCCTGCACCCCAAGCTGATCGGTACCGCGCTGCTCGGATTGCTCGCTCTCACGGCGGTATTGGCGCTGCAGGCGGTCGGGGTGATTCTGGTGGTCGCGATGCTCATCATTCCCGGGGCCACGGCGTACCTGCTCACCGATCGCTTCGGCCGCATGCTGCTGATCGCGCCCACGGTCTCGGCCCTCTGCGCGGTGACCGGCCTGTACCTGAGCTATCACCTGGACACCGCCTCCGGCGCGATGATCGTTGTCGTGCAGGGCGCGGTCTTCACGCTCGTCTACCTGTTCGCGCCGCGACAGGGCGTGATCGGCAAGCGGCTCGCCGCCGCCCGCCGCCGGACGACCGCCACGCGGGGAGTGGCCGCCGCCCCCGTGGCCTGACGCGCGCGATTCGCTGTCGGTACCCCGCTCTACCGTGCGTCGCATGAGTTCGACAGCGACGCATTCGCTCACCTACCTCCGCCCGTCGGGCCTCGATCGTTCGGGTGGGCAGGATCTGCTCGGCCTGCAGACCAGCGGGGGTCGCACGCCCGCCGGCGAGGTCGCGAATCCCACGTTCTTCCAAGGGTTCCTGGCCCGCCCCGAGCTCGCGGCGGCGGGCCTGCTCGCTGTCGCCGACGTGGCCGCGGCGCGGTACTACGATCCGCGCCGGACCGGATCGTCGCTGCTGGACCCGGTGGTGACCGGTAACGGCGATCGGCTGCGGTTCGAATCGTTCTCGGCCTGCTGCGGGGTGCACGCCCGCCTCGACGTGCTCGACGCCGGACTCGACGGCGACATCGGCCACGGGACAACGAATGTGGACGTGAACACCCCGCTGCGAGACGCGCTCAACGGCGTCACCGCGGGCGATCCGCTGCATCTCACCGTCGGTCCGCAGGAGCTGGCGGTGGCCACGCTCGGTGATCGCGTGGTGGAGAAGAAGGTCCCGCTGCCCGATCGCTGGCTGCGCGGATTCGCCGAAACCCAGGTCATCGCCGCTGGATTCACGCTGCGCGCCGAGATCTCGGCCACCGAGGCGACACGCTTTCTGCGGACGCTGCCGCGCTCGGGCGGCACCGCCGCGCGCGGCGGGCAGTGGGTGGTGGCCGCCGGCGGGCGGCTGCGCCTGACCTCGCGCCCGGTGCCGGGCGCGGTCTGCCTGCCCGGCCCGCAACGGCTGTCCACCCTGCATCGGGTACTGCGCCATGCCGATTCGCTGCGACTGTACGGCCCGGACGCGGCCTCGGACGGCGGGCTGGCGGCGTCGGCGTGGGAGATCGCGCTGCCGGGCATGCGCCTGACGCTCACGCTCTCACCCGAGACCGGGCGCGGATTCTCCGGTGAGGGAACGGTATTGAGCGCTCTCGCCGATCCCGAGACCGAGGCGGACGCCGAACTGCTGTCGGTCCTGCTGGCCTGGGATCCCCGGATCGAGACGGCCGCGCTCGCCGCGCAATCGGGCCTGTCCGTGGATCGGGTCCGGGCCGCTCTCACCCGGCTCGGCGTCGACGGCCGCATCGGCTACGATCTCGCCGAGGCCGCGCACTACCACCGCGAATTGCCCTATGCCGCAGGACGAGTCGAACGCCACAACCCGCGATTGAAGGCGGCGCGCGAACTGGTCGCCGCCGGGGCGGTGCGGCTCGAAGCCGGCGAGATGGCCGATGTCCTCTCCGGCGGCTTCGTCCACCGGGTCCGGCTGGCCGCCGACGGCACCTTCCGGTGCACCTGCGACTGGTGGGCCGAAACCGGCGGCGGGCGCGGCCCGTGCCGGCACGCGCTGGCCGTTCGCATCACCCGCAACTCCGCGCTCGCCGCGCTCCGATAGCCGAATCGCTTACTTCCCAAGGGTATTGATGACCGAGATCTTCGACGCCGAGCGCCTGTCGCGCACGCGTCCCGCCCACATTCCCGTGCTGCTGGCGGCCATGTCCGAGGCCGAACGCCGAGCGCTGTCCCCGGAGCTGAAGAGCGCACGGTCGAAGCTGCCCCGGCGGAGCTGGTGGGAGGCGGAGTCGGAATCCCATGCGGCGGTGCAACTGTGGGGTCTGGGCGCGCTGTCGACGCCCACCGCCGTGGCACAGTGGTTGTCCACCGGCGTGACCCGGCATGTCGGCACCCGGCCCGAATTGCTGCTGGCCTGCCTCGAGGCCGGTGGACGCGACAACGACTGGCGCGCCGACCTGGCCGCGCGGCTCGCCGCCGGGCGCGAGGACGGCTGGCGCGGCCTGCCCTACTTCCCGCTCATCGTGCACCTGGTGCGGACCTCGGGCGCACCGGTGCCCACCACGGACGCCTTCGTCTCCGCCTGGGTCGCGCGCTCGGACCGCGAACAGGTGCCCCCGCGCTGGCGCGAGCATCAGCTGTCGGCGGAGCCGAGACTGATCGACCGGTTGCGCTCGGATCCGTTCCTGCCCGTGCTGGCGCGCCGGCTGGTGGAGGTCAACGACCTGTATCTGATGAGCGACCCGGATCGGCCCGCGGAATCCTGGCCGCACGTGCTGAACACGTTCTCCCGCGAAGGCATCGTCGATCGCGAGGAGTTGCACACCTGTGCCCTCAACGCCCTGCTGCGCGCCGACGGCCGCACCACCGACACCGCGAGCCGGTTGAGCGTGCTCGCCGGGCTGGCCGCCGAGCCCGCCGAATGCGCGAGCCGCGCCGAGACCTATTCGCGGCTGCTGGTGGAGAGCCATTCGACCGTGGCTGGGCACGCCCAGGGCGTGCTGATCGCCCTGCACGGCGCGGGGCTGTACTCCTCCGCCGACGCCGTCGCGCTCTCCGGCGAAGTGCTGTCCAGGCCCGAGAAGAAACTCGTTCGCGCGCAACTGAGCTGGCTCGAGCGTATCGTGCGCGCCGAACCCGAGCACATCTCCGCGGCCGTGCGGCTGTGGGCCGAGCTGGCCGCCACCATCGACGATGCCACGCTCCGCACCCGAGCCGAGAAACTGGTGACCCGCTATCTGCCGAAGGCGGATAACGAGACCCGGATGGACCTCGCCATCGCGCCGGAGCCGGAGATCGAGGAGTCCTTCGAACTGCCGCCCCCGCCCGCGCCCGCACCGCTGGCCGACATCCCCACCACCCCGGACGAACTGGCCGATGTCTACCGCTGGCTCTCCGCCCGTTCGCGCGACGACGCCCGGGGCGGGGAACGATTCTTCGACGGCCTGGTCCGCTTCGCGCACGCCGACCCCGCGGGCCTGGACGCCGCCCTGCGCCCGGCGCTGGACCCCGATCTGAGCACCGTGCGATCGATCGAATCCGCACCGCGACAGCGCAACTGGTGGGGTCAGCAACCGTGGGGGCCACTCACCGCGGCGGCCGTCGCGCTGGGCATCATCACCTACCGGCCGTCGCTGGATCGGCGAGCCACCGTGCTGGGCGCGCGCATGGCCGAATGGGCCGAGATCGTGCTGTCGAAAGCGCCGCTGCCGCCGTGCGCGCTCGCCACCCCGACCTACGACAACGGGCAACTCGACGCCGCCGAGTTGCTCGAGCGCCTGCGCCTGTTCCACGCCGCCGGAATCCGGCCCGGCCCCATCGAATTCGCACAGGCCCTGGTGCGCGTCGCGCCCGGCGCCGACGCGGCGACCCACGCCGCGGCCACGGCGCTCGGCACGCCCGAGGCCCTCGAGCTGGCGTCGGTCCTGGGCGGGCAGCCGCCCGCCGACCTCCCGGAGCCGCTGCGCGCCGCGCGCCGCGGTCCCAAGCGCAGGTGGGATTTCCTGGCCATCGCCGCCATCGAGTACCCCGACCCGGAAGTGCTCGCCCGCTGGGACTTCTGGGATTCGAGCGTGCCCTACGTCGTGCTGCTGCTGGCGGAGCTGCCCGGGCAGAAGGGTAAGGCCGTGCACGATCAGGTCATGCGCGCGCTCGGTGGCGACGACGCGCGGTACCGGACCGCGGGCGTCGACGCCCTGGTCAGCCTGGTCGCCGCCGGCGAGCTGCAACCACACCTGCTGGTCAAGTGCCTGCGGCCCGAGACGCCCAACAAGCGCCTGGCGGGTTCACTGCGCGAAGCGGTGTCGGCGCTGGGCCCGCACCGCGCCTGGCCGATCATCGACGCCTTCCTGCCCGTCCTGCTCGGGGAGGGCGGCACCAACGGCCTCGCCGACGTGCTCGCGGTCGCCGCCGACTGCGCCCGCCGCTGCGGCGCCACCGCCGACTACCCGGCCCTGCACCCCCTGGCCGACCGTCGCGGGACCACCCGCCTCGCCGCCGAGGCCCGCACGCTGCGCGAGGTCCTGAACTCCGCGGCTCCGAAGGATGTCTCACGCAACGAGGCGACGCCGGTGGGTGTCGCCTAAACCGCGGTGGCACACGCTGCTCGGGAGGCGAGTCTCACGATGTGCTCCCGCCGGGAACCGCCGGCGGCCCGGCGGTTTCGTGCGGCGGCGAAGTAGCCGTTCAGCCGACTCGCGTGCCGGGCACCGGCGACCCACGCTGCACGCGGGCCGATTCACCGGCCGATATTCGGGCATTTCCTCAATGTCGGACCGGCGCTGGGACGCATGCGAACCCGCCGGTCGCGAGAGACCGGAGGAGGTCATTGTGAAACCCGGAGAACAGAGCGTTCCGCCCGACCGGCCGACACGGGACATCCCCGTGGTGTCGAGGCCGGGCGCGCCGCAGCAGCCACCGCACGAGCCGCAGGCGGCGCAGCCACCTCAGGCGCCGCCTACGCAGCCGCCCGCGCCGCCGGCGGCCGTCGAGCCGAAACCCGAACCCCCGCAACCCCGCATGCGCCGCACGCGCGCGGGCAGCGTCTGGGTGGGCCTGACCGCCGGCGGCCTGTTCGGTGTCGCCCTGCTGATCTTCGTCGTGCAGAACACCGAGAGCGTGCGCCTGGGCTTCCTCGGCTGGCACTTCACCCTGCCGATCGGCGTGGCGATCCTGGTGGCGGCGGTGGCGGGTCTGCTGGTGATGGCGGTGGCGGGCAGCATCCGAATCATCCAGCTGCGGCAGGCGTTCGCGAAGCTGAACCGATCCGCGGCCCGGCAGCGGCAGGGCTGAGAGGTGAGTCCGCCCCGCGGCGATACGCTCGCCGCGGGGCGGACGCACCCGGGATTCCTAGCGCCCGTAGAGCTCGACGAACTTGTCCAGGGACCGTTCCACGTCCCCGCGCAGGGCCCGCGCCACGGCCGAGCCGATCGGCCCGAACAGCGGCGCGCCACCGAGTTCGAAATTGGCGGTCACGTCCGACCCGGTACGAGAGGGCTTGACGCTCAGCTCGATCCCGAATTTGGTGCCGCCGATGCCCGCACCGGTCAGGACCAGCCGGTTCGGCGGTTCGGCGGTCTTCACCGTCCAGGTGACGCGATTGCGGAAACCCTTGACGGTCGCGACGCCGACGAGCTTGGTTCCGGGGGTCAGCCCCTCGGGCACCGGTCCGCGCCAACCCTCGTGCAGGGTCAGCCACTTGTCCAGTTCGGCCAGGTCGGAGGCGTGCGCCCAGGCCTGATCGGGCGGGATCGGGACATCTACGGAAACCTTCAATTTGGCCACGAACCAGATGGTATCTGTTACATGTCGTAGCTATTAACTGGGCGGGCGGTTACGCGCGTCACTCGCATGTGTCGGCCCCGGCGTCCCGCACGCCATCGAGGGCGGCCTGGCGCTGCTCCTCGGTGAAGACCTGCCAGTCGGGGGTTCCGGGAAACTCGTCCAGCGCCTGCGCGACGGCCCGATCGACGCCCGCCTGACCGGAGTCGCGGCGAATCGTCTCGAACCGTTCGGCGAACTTCTCGCAGGTCTCGCGGCGCAGCACGGCGGGCGCGATACCCGAGGGCACCGAGACCGATCGCGTATTCTCCGGCGGCAAAAGGTTTTTCGAGGTGGTCAGGGCGGCCTCGCCCGGACTCGTCGACAGCGCGGACGGTGTCGCGCCGTTGTCGCCGCCGACGTAATCGCAGG
Source organism: Nocardia sp. NPDC055321 (assembly GCF_053645575.1). Lineage (NCBI taxonomy): Bacteria > Bacillati > Actinomycetota > Actinomycetes > Mycobacteriales > Nocardiaceae > Nocardia > Nocardia sp. NPDC055321. The sequence continues at coordinate 37,438 of NZ_JBSHMS010000010.1, read as the reverse complement.
CCGGAATCGTCAGGGCCGCCGCGCACACGCAGGCGGCGATCAGGTGGCGTCGCATGGGTCCTCTTCCGGAACTGTCGAATACTGCCGGCGGGTGCGGCTCGGTACGGTGACGTCATACCCCGTTACCCGGCGAATATTGCGAGCAAAGTCCCGGGCACGAAACCTCACGGTTGGACCGCTGCGCCGACTAGCCTGTGCCAAGGGTTTGCGCTCGATCGGTCGATTGAACGGTGCTGGGAAATGAATGGGGAGTTCTCGCTGGAGGTGCCGCACACCTCGCGCGTCTACGACTACTTTCTCGGCGGCAAGGACAACTACGAAGCCGACCGGCGTGCCGCCCAGGAAATCCTGAAGGTGTGGCCGGACATCCGCATCGCGGCCCGGGTGAACCGCCAGTTCATGCACCGCAGTACGCGATTCCTGGCCGAGGCCGGCATCCGGCAGTTCCTCGATATCGGGACCGGCATCCCCACCGAACCCAATCTGCACCAGATCGCCCAGGAGACGACCCCGGACGCCCGGGTGGTCTACGTCGACAACGACCGCCTGGTGCTGGCGCACGCCCGCGCACTGATGGCGGACGGTGAATCCGGCGCGACCACGTACATCCACGGCGACGTGACCGATCCCGAATCCATACTGCGCGCACCGGAACTCGTCGAGATGTTCGATATGTCCGAGCCGGTCGGCGTCAGCATGATCGCGCTGCTGCATTTCGTCGAGGACGACATCCACCGCATAGTCCGAACCTTCATGGACGCGCTGGCGCCCGGTTCGTTCCTGGTCATCTGCACCATCACCGCGGATTTCGCGCCCGAACAGGTCGAGGCCGCGCAGGAGGTCTACCGGATCCGCAAACTGCCCGCCCAGGTCCGCACCCACGCCGAGCTCGAATCCTGGTTCGCCGACCTGGAACTCGTCGAACCGGGCGTGGTGCCCCCGCATCGCTGGGGGCTGGCGCAGACCATGGACATCTCCCCGACCTTCGACCGCAAGGTGTCGTGCTACTGCGCCGTCGGCCGCAAGCCCTGACCTACTCCCAGGTGAGCACCGGTTTGACGACGTGACCGGCGCGCTGGTCGGCCAGGGCGCGGTCGATGTCGGTGTGCGGGTAGGGCCGCACCAGCCGCTCCAGCGGCAGCCTGCCGGCGGCGTGCAGTGCGAGCAGTTCCGGAATGAACCGGGCGGGAACCGAATCCCCCTCCAGGCAGCCGTGCACGGACTTGCCCGTCAGGACCAGATCGCGGACGTCGATCGGCGGAACGCCCGCGCCGAGCCCGACCGCGGCCACCGCCCCGCCGACCCCGAGCGCGCTCACCGCGGTGGCCAGGACATCGGGCCTGCCGGTGGTGTCGAGGGCATGTGTCGCCCCGCCCCCGGTGAGGTCGCGAATCGCTTCCGCTACTTCGTCCGTCGCCGGATCGAGGGCGGCGACGGCGCCGAGTTCGAGGGCCGTGGCCCGGCGCTCGGCGGTGGTCTCGACGACGATGACGCGGGTGTCCGGCAGGGTCCGCGCCGCCAGCAGTCCGGCCAGGCCCACGGCGCCCGCGCCGAAGATCACCAGCGCCGAATCGGGTTCCGGGCGAAGCACGTTGAGTACCGCGCCGGCGCCGGTCTGGAATCCGCAGCCCAGTGGCGCGGCGACGGTGAGGTCGGTCGCGGGCGGCACTACGACGGTGTTGTCCGGTGTGCTCAGCGCGTACCCGGCGAGACTGGATTGGCCGAAGAAGCCGTCCCGCACCGGTTTTCCCGCCGCCGTCACCCGGGGTGTGCGGTCCGGGCGCGCGCCGAACTGGTTGAGTCGCACCGATTGCGCGCAATAGGCCGGGCGGCCGATCCGGCAGTTGCGGCAGGCGCCGCAGTGCCGGAAGGTCAGCACGACCCGGTCGCCGGGTCGCACCCCCGTCACCCCGGCGCCCACCGCCGCAACGGTTCCGGCGCCCTCGTGCCCGAGCAGCACCGGTCGCTCGTCGCTGCCGGCGGCACGGGAGACCAGGTCGGTGTGGCATATGCCGGCGGCCTCGACGCGCACGAGGATCTCGTCCGCCCGCGGTTCGTCCACCAGGACGGGTTCGATGTGGAATCCGGCGCGCGGGTCCCGGGAGAGGGCGGCGGTGGTGGCGGGCACGGTCAGACCCGCTCGAGCAGGAAGTAGAAGTGCTCGCCGTCGGCCAGCACCTGTTCGGCGCGGCCGTTCATGATGCCCATCAGGGTGCGGTCGTCGAGCCGCTTGAAGTGGTCGAACACCGGGCGCCCGTCGTAGACCATGGTCGCGGTGACCTCGCCGCGGAACTCGACGTTCCACAGCCCGGCCAGGCCGCCGCCGAGCTCCACGTTCGAGAACAGGGAACCGTCCTCGGCCCGGCAGATGAGCGGTTCGGCGTCGGCCAGCGAGCGGAAGTTCTTGCCGTACCAGCGGCTGCGGTCCAGCGCCCGGCACAGCGGGTGGCCGGTGCGGAAGGCCGCGCCCTTCCACTCGCCCAGGATGTCCTGTGCGCGAACGGTTTCCAGCCCGGCCCAGAGCTCGTCCAGCTCGGCGGGCGACACCCCCTCGGACAGTGCCGCCAGCTCCCGCCACCGTTCGATCGTGTCCGCCATGACGCCTCCAGTTTCCCGAACCATCCAGTTCGGGAACCCTACACCCGAACCGTTTGGTTCGGCAAGATAGGATTCCGGCATGCGCGCAGCCGGACACGCCACGAGGGAGCGGATTCTCGCCGCCGCCAAGGCCGAATTCGCCGAGTACGGCATCGCCGGCGCCCGGATCAATCGCATCGCTTCGGCCGCCCAGGCCAGCAAGGACCGCCTCTACGCCTACTTCACGGGCAAGAACGAGCTGTACGCCGCGGTCACCGACCAGTGGGTCACCGAGACCTCCCGGGTCACCGCGCTGGACGCCGGCGATCTGCCCGCCTACGCCGGGCGGCTCTTCGATCACTACCTGGCCCACCCCGACAACGCCCGCCTGCAGACCTGGGCCGAGCTCGAGCGCACCGCCATCCCGGAGGCCGACGCGGCGATCGCGCGCGCCGTGGCCCCCAAGCTCGCCGAGCTCCGGCGCGGTCAGCGCGCCGGCCTGATCACCGACGCCTTCCACCCGCTGACGCTGCTCACCCTGCTCACCGATCTCGCGCGCACCTCGGCCCTGCACGCCCTCGACGCCGCGGCCCCCGAGGTCGCGGATCGCCGTGCGTCCACCGTGCGCGCGGCCGCGCGCCTCATCGCGCCGTAGTACGGCCCGTCCGTATCGCCCCGCTCATTGCGCCGAATCCGCCGGGGCCGACCGCCCGGGCATCGTAGAATTCCGGCCGAAACAATGCTGATCCGCTCGAATTCCGGTGTTACCCAATTGCATAGTGCTGAAACAGGAGGCGGTCTGTTTTGCTACGCGAACGTGCACGAAAGCTGGTTGATTCCCCGCGATTTCAGAAGTTCGTCGTCGCGGTAATTCTCGTCAACGCCGTCTCGCTCGGGGCGGAGACCTCCGAGACGCTGATGTCCCTTGCGGGCGGGTTCATTTCGTTCGTCGACACCGCGGCGCTGGTCATTTTCGTCGTGGAAATGCTGTTGAAGTTGTACGTCTACCGGTTCGGCTACTTCCGCGATCCGTGGAACTGTTTCGATTTCGTCGTCGTGGGTGTGGCGCTGCTGCCCTCCTCCGGCGGATTGTCGGTGCTGCGGGCCTTCCGCATCCTGCGCGCGCTGCGCCTGGTCTCGGCCACGCCGAGCATGCGCAAGGTGGTGACGAATCTGCTGGCCGCGCTGCCGGGGATGGGCTCGATCCTCGGCCTGCTGGCGCTGGTGCTCTACGTCGCCGCGGTCATGGCCACCAAGCTGTTCGGCGGGGTGACCCCCGACTACTTCGGCAGTCTCGGCACTTCCATGTGGACGCTGTTCCAGATCATGACCGGTGAGGCGTGGCCGGACATCGCCCGGGAAGTCATGGCGGAGAAGCCGTTCGCCTGGATCTTCTTCCTCTGCTACATCCTGCTGTCCACCTTCGTGGTCCTGAACCTCTTCCTCGCCGTCATGGTCAGCGCGGCGGACGACGTGCGCGAGGACGAGAACCGCGAACGGCACGAGCAGGAGAACGCGGACGAAGACGCCACCCTGGCAACGATTCTCAACGAGCTGGCGGCGCTACGCACCGAGGTGGCCGCGTTGCGGCCGAGCGCGCAGAGCGCCACGACGGTCATCTACACCCCGAACAGCCGGCCCAACCCGGGACGTCAGCTCAGCGACGGCGAGATCAGCCGGGCCGTGGCCCTCTATCGGGACGGCGAGTCGACGGCCCGGATAGCCGAACAGCTCAACGCCAGCCTCGCGGCGGTCCGCTCGGGCCTGGCCCGCCGCGGCATCCGCCGCGGCTGAGCCCGAACCGGCTCCCCGGGGCGGCCCACTGCCCGAAAAACCCGCTCCGACCACACGATTAGGCTGCTTCGCCTCGCCCTGTGTAGGGTTGTATTCACCGACGCGGGGTGGAGCAGCTCGGTAGCTCGCTGGGCTCATAACCCAGAGGTCGCAGGTTCAAATCCTGTCCCCGCTACTACGCGAGAGAACGGCTCCGAAACCACTGGTTTCGGAGCCGTTCGCGTTGGCTCGGTAGCACCCTTCCTCCACGATTCGGTTCGATTGGTAGTGAAGGCAAGCGGAGTTCGGTTGCCGTCAGGCATGTGTGAACGAGCCCGTTCTGCGAGCGCAAGCGGCGCGTTGTGAGCCGGGCGCGTGGGCGATCAGTCTCTAGATTGTCGTCGCCGCGCCGGCTGTGTGCTCGGGATCCATTGTGGCCGAACAGGTCCCGCTATCAAGCCGCCGGGCACGTCCCGTCGCCAGGACATTTGCCCCTGAAAGTAGGGGCCCGAATCTAATTCTGAAGTGAATATGTTTGAAATACTCTCTGCGGTCATGCAGATCGAAAACCGCACAATTCGAACCGGACTCGCCGCCCTCGCCTGTGCCGCCGCCTTCACCGCCGCTCCCGCATCCGCCGAGATCCCCCTCGAACCGGCGCAACCGAGCACGGTCGCGAACGCCACGGCCGACGCCGGCTCGAGCACCGGCAGCCAAATGCTCCAGTCCGCCTCCGGAGTCCAATGCTGGAGGCCCTCGAACGGCGCCACGCCCAACACCCCGTGGGCCGAGCTTGCTCGCTATATCGCAGGTTCCTCCGGCAACAGCAACCTCTGCTGATCTTCGGCTCTTCACAAGGAGGCCGCCGTGGCCTCCTTGTCGGTCATTCAGATGACCTGCTCGCCTCTGACCTGCATAGATTGGACACGGCGGCACATGATTACGCGATCGGGGCAGTTTCCCGTAGGCTCACAACCAAGAGGCCAGGTGCAAATCCTGTCCCCGCTACCACGTAGCTCAGGCCGGAGAATCGATGATTCTCCGGCCTGATTTCTTTGCACGGTGGGTGACCAGAGATGGAGCAGCCATGTGGGATCCACAGCAGTATCTGGCTTTCGACGATCATCGCGCACGGCCGTTCTTCGATCTCCTCGCCCGGGTGCGGGCCGAAAACCCGCGCCGGGTGGTCGATGTGGGCTGCGGCCCGGGCAACCTGACCGCGACGCTGGCCCAGCGCTGGCCCGAGGCCACGCTCGAGGCGCTGGACTCCTCGCCCGAGATGGTCGCCGCGGCCCGCGAGCGCGGGATCGACGCCAAGATCGGGGACGTGGCGGACTGGCGGCCGAGCGCGGACACCGACGTGGTGGTGTCCAACGCGGTCCTGCAGTGGGTGCCCGAGCATCGCGAGCTGCTGGTGGGCTGGGCGCGGGAGCTACCGGCGGGAGCCTGGATCGCGTTCCAGGTGCCGGGCAATTTCGACGCCCCCTCGCACCGCGCCATCCGCGACCTCGCGGGCCGGGAGCAGTGGCGGGAACTGCTGGCCCCGGCCGGTCTGCTCGAACCCCGCGCGGTGCTGGACCCCGAGGGCTACGCCGCCCTGCTGACCACCGCCGGCTGCACGGTCGATGCCTGGGAGACAACGTATCTGCAGCGACTCGAGGGCGAGGATCCGGTGCTCGAATGGGTGAGCGGCACCGCGCTCACCCCGGTCCGCACCGTGCTGGACGACGGCGACGACGACGGGGACTGGCCCGAGTTCCGGCGGCAGCTCGCGCCGCTGCTGAGCGAGGCCTATCCGCGCCACCCCGACGGCACCACCTGGCTGCCGTTCCGCCGGATTTTCACCGTGGCCCGGACGGCATGCTGAATTTCAGGTCACGTGCAGGTCACGATATGTTTTCCACAGCAATCGCACAGGTATTTTCGGGAGCATCGCACGGTTTCGGCCCGTTGAATGGGGGAGTGCTGATGGATGCGGCACCGGAAAGGCTCAGGAGGTCGGGGCATGCAGAACGCAGCTGTCGAGATCGGTGTCGTGCTCAGCGAACCGGGTGAGGGCGCCCGGCTCGGCCGGGTGAGCGGCTCGGCGGTGAGCCGGGTCGGGGGTCGCAAGCTCAACGCCGACTCCTTCGCGACCGTGACGGACAGCGCGCTGGGCCGCACCGCGTTCGCGGTCGCGGACGGCGTCGGCGACCATCTCGCCGCCGCCCGGGCCGCCCGCCTGGTCGCCCGGACAGCGGCCAGGATCGCTCTCTCCGACGGTGCACACGCCGGAATCCTTGCGGCGCAGGAGGAACTGCTGCGCGAGCTACCCGAGGCCGCCGCCGACAGCGTGCTCGTCGTCGCGGTGCTGCCCGCCGAGGGACACCTCGACGGCCCCATCGACATCGCGTGGGTCGGCGACTGCCGTGCCTACCGCTGGAACGGCCGCATCCTGCATCAGATCACCACCGATCACACTGTCGCCGAGTACTTCCGGGCACGCGGGCATCAGCCGCTGCCCGGGATGGGACATCTGGTGACCACCTCCGCGCGCACCGCGCACGCGGAGGACATCGGGTCCGCGGCCACCGGCACCAGCCTGGGCCGGCTGCTGCTGTGCACCGACGGGGTGTCCAAGCGTCTCGAACTGGCCGACATCAAAGCGCTGCTGGCCGAACCGAATACACCCGCCGAGGCCGCCGAGGCGCTGGTGTCCGCCGCGCTGGCGGCCGGGGGCACCGACAACACCACGGCGATGGTGCTCGACATCGGCGCCGCCCCGGCCTGATACGACCCGCAGGTCGAACAGCGCCGCCGGTCAATCGATCCGGTACAGCCAGATCCGCGGCTCGATGAGTTCGCCCGCGGCGGACCAGCCGTAGGTCTGCGCGATGCCGTCGCCGGTGTAGTCGTGCAGGAAGCGGCGCAGATCGGTCCGGGCGGTGTGGCCGGACACGATGCCGCGCAACACGATCGCGGTGAGGTCGTAGGCCTCGACGGTGTGCGCCGCCGGATCCGTTCCGGTGGCCGCGCGATAGTCGGTGCGGAAGCGCTCGGTCGCCGGACCGCACTGGCAGGCCACCAGGGTCCCGGTGGCGGGCGTGCCGCCGGAGGTGCGCAGCGTCGGATCGTAGCCGCCGTCGCCGACGATGAAAGGCACTGTGACACCGGCTCTCCGGAGGCGGGTCAGCAGATCGGCCGCGGCCGTCGCGTGCCCGGAGTAGTAGACCGCGTCCGGGCGCGCGGCGGCGATGGCGGTCACCGCCCGGTCCTCGGCCTTCTCGGTGAGACCGACCTCGCAGGTCGCGGCCGCGCCCAGGCCCTCGGTCACCATGTCGGCGAGTTCGTCGCCGAACCCGCCGCCGCTGTCCCGAACCACACACACCCGGGAGTAGCCCGCGGTGCCAGCCAGGTACCGGCCCACCGCCGGGCCCTGGGCGTTGTCGTTGGCCAGGCCGCGGAAGAAGCCGGTCCAACCGGACTGCGCCAGTACCGGATTGGACGCGGACGGGGTCAGGAACGCCAGTCCGGCCGCCTCGAAGATCCGGCCGGTCGCGATGACCTCGCCGGAGAGCGCGGGGCCGATCACCGCCACGATCGACTCGTCCTGGGCGATGCTCGCCGCCACCTGCGCGGCCGTGCGCTGCTGGCCCGCGGTGTCGAACTCGCGCACGGTGACCGCGCACGTGTTGTTCCCGCCGCGCACCAGTTCGGCCACCGCCAGTCGCACCGAGCCCAGGATGGTGCGGCCCAGCGCGGCGTTCTCGCCCGAGAGCGGCAGCGCCGCCGCGATCGAGACCGGTTCGCACGGCAGCCTGCCGTCGTTCGCCGGATCCTGGACCGAGACCGGCGCGGCCACCGGCCGGCCCTGTGCGTCGATCCGGGTGAGCGGGACGAAGCCTGGATACACGGGCGCGGGTGTGCGGATCGAGGCCGGGGGTGGATCCTGCTCACCCGTGGCCTCGGAATCCTGTGCACCCCAGAGAATTCCCGCACCGGCCGCGAGAGCGGCGACCAGACCGCCGACCCCGGCCGCGACTCGTCGCCCGCGGCGCGGGGGTGCGGCGGCGGGCGGTTCGTCCGGGGTGATCGGCGGCAGGTCGTGCAGCACCGGGAGCACCATGGTGGCGTGGTCCGCGGTGTCGGTGTCGGTCGTGAGCACGGTGTCGGCGCTCGCCCGCCCGAACGCCGCCAGCGCGGCGTCGCCGAAAACGATGGGCGGCGCGGCGGAATCGGAGAACATCGACAGCGCCTGCGCCGCGGCTTCGGCGAACTCACGGCACGATTCGTACCGCTGCTCGGGCCGCTTGGCCAGACCGCGCACGATCACCTCGTCGAGGGCGGCCGGGAGTTCGGGGCGGCGATCGGTGACCAGCGGCGGCGGATGGTGCAGGTGGCCCGCGATCACCGCGGCGGCGGTCTCGGCCTGGAACGGCGTCGCACCGGTCAGCAGCCGGAAGAACGTGCACGCCAGCGAATACTGGTCCGAGCGCTCGTCCAGCGGTTCGCCGGACAGCTGCTCCGGCGAGGCGTAGGTGATGGTCGCGGCCAGCGTGCCGGTCCGGGTCAGCTGTGCGGAATCGTCACGCAGCCGCCCGATGCCGAAGTCGGTCAGCAAGATTCGCTGCTCCCACTCCGGCGTGGCGCGGGTGAGCAGAATGTTCGCCGGTTTCACGTCGCGGTGGATGACACCCATGGAATGCGCGTAGTCCAGGGCCTTGGCGGTTTCGGTGATCACCCGGACCGCGTCCCGGGGCGTGAGCGCGGCCGAGTCCAGGGCTGCGGCGTCCCCGCCGTCGACGTACTGCATGGCGATCCACAGCCGCCCGTCCGCCACGCCGCGGTCGTGCACGGTGACGATGTTGGGATGATCGAGCCGGGCCACCAGTTCGGCCTCCCGCTCGAAGCGGGCCCGGGTCTGGTTGTCCGAGGCCAGTTCCCGGGCCAGCACCTTGATCGCGACCAATCGGGGCAGCCGTGGATGCCGGGCGAGATACACCACCCCCATACCGCCGCCGCCGAGCTTGCGCTCGATCCGGTATCCGGCGAATTCCTCGCCAACGCGCACCATCAGACCCCTCACACCGCAAAACCTCTCGCACCCTACCGCTTCGCGGTGAGCGGATGCGCGCCGCCGTTGGCGGACAGCGGTTTTGGCGTATTCGGACCGCCCCGGCGCACCGGTGGCATCCGCCGGGGCGGCGGGTGCGCTAGGCGGGTTCGGGCGCGGCCGCGTCCAAGCGCCCGGAGTCGATGGCGGCCAGCAGGGTGGCGTAGTCGGTGGCGGTCTGGTCGGCGTAGGCGAGGGCGAAATCGGTGATGGCGCGGTCGAATCCGGTGCCCGAACCCAGGTAGGACGCGATCGCGACCCGGTCGCCGGAGCGGGCGTGCCCGCGGGCCAGGGTGTGCCCGCACAGCGCCGCGTACTGCTGCAGACCCGGTGCGGTCATATTCTCGATGCTCGCCGAGCCCTTCATGTCGCGCAGCTGCCGCCAGTAGTAGTGGCGGCCGTCGGGACCGGTGGCCCAGCCCAGGAAGATGTCCCCGGCGGTCTGGGTCAGGCGCTGGCCGTGCACCACCCGGTGGCCCTGATGCCGGAAGACGCTGGAGCGCGTGTGCGGTGTCAGCACCGATTCCTCGGCCTGCTTGACCTGGAGGAAGAGCGGGTCCCCGGTCGTCCGCCCGATGAACAGCGCGATGAAACAGCGCGTGCCGACGCTCCCGACCCCGACCACCTTCATGGCGACCTCACGGAGCGAGTAGCGGTCCAGCAGCACCCGGCGCTCCTCGGGCAGGCTCGCGCGGTAGTCGCCCAGCACCGAATCCACGTGCGCGGCTTCGATCGTCGAGATCGGCATGATCAGGGGCGGATCGTGGCGGATGCACGGTGCGCCGTCCGGGCCGGGTTCGGTCAGCTTCTCCAGGGCCTGCAGGCTGGTGCGCGAGCGGGCCTTGTCGATGACCTTGGTGGTGGCCTTGCGGGCGTCGCGCCCGACCAGTGCGGCCACCCGGTCGGCGTCGACCTTCTCGTACCAGACCTCGGTCTCGCCGATTCCGGCCAGCCGGGTCATCGCCTCGCGGTACGCCCGGGCGGCCGCGTCGGCACCGGCCGCGGCCTCGGCGTCGGTGGAGCCGTTGGCGCGCGCGGCCACCACCACGCTGGCGGCCAGCCGCTTGACATCCCATTCGAACGGGCCGGGCAGGGTCTCGTCGAAATCGTTGAGGTCGAACACGAGTGTGCGCTCGGGCGAGGCGAACAGCCCGAAATTGGACAGGTGGGCATCGCCGCAGAGTTGCACGGTCAGTCCCGTGTTCGGCCCCCGAGCCAGGTCCGCGGCCATGATGGCGGGCGCGCCCCGGTAGTACGGGAACTGCCCGGCCGCCATGCGCGCGTAGCGGATTCGCACCAGTTCGGGCACCCGGGTGGCGGCCTGGCGCTCGAGGATCTCGATCGGGTCGGCCCGATCCGGGCCCGGCTCCCAGGCGGCCAGCCCGGATCGCGGCACCCGCTTGCGCGCGGCGCGCCCGGCTTCCGCCGCGGTCGGCTGCGGTTCGGCGGGTTCGACGTCCGGTATCGGCATGTTCCCGGACTCTAGTTCTCCCCGCACGCGTCCCGAGTCACTCGTGATTCCGGCGTGTCCGCCGGCTGTCGGATGGCGCGTATATGGTTCGCCGCGTGATCGAAGATCGGGAAACCTACGCGCCGCTGATCCTGTTCGAGTACGAACACCGGCCCGGCAACTACTGCCTCATGCTCTCGGACCGTTTCATGGTGGAGCGGGAGGAGACCTTCGCGGCGGCGGGGTACGAGGGCAACGGGTACGGCTGGACCGGCGTGGCCGAGTCCGCGGTGCGCAATCGGCTGCCCGAGATCGCCGAGCACGTGAAGTTCGATCCCGAGGCGGGGATGTTCGTCGGCTACGGGCAGGACGTGGCGGCGCTGCGCCGCCTGGGGACGGTGCTGCACGGCGCGTTCCACGATCCCGCCGTGCTGACCGAGCTGATCGCCGAGGGCGATCCGGAGTGGTTCGACTGACTAGCCGCCGCCGGGCGCCGCGCGCGGCACGGCGCGACGGCCGCCGGTGCGCTCGATGCGCGGATCCTCGTTCACCGCATAGCGTTTGACGTACTCGCTCAGGAACGCCTGCACCGTCGCGGTCGCCGGTATCGCGAGCAGCGCGCCCACCGCGCCGAGCAGGGCCGCGCCCACCATGACCGCGAGCAGCGCCACCGCCGGATTCACGTCCACCGTGCGCGCGGTGATCCGCGGCTGCAGCACGTAGTCCTGGATCCACTGGTAGACCACCACGAAGATGATCAGCCAGACCGCGTCGAGGGGATCGACGGTGAGCGCCACCAGTACCGGCAGGATGCCGGCCAGATAGGTGCCGATGGTCGGCACGAACGAGGCCACCACGCCGAACCAGATGCCCAGCGCGAAGGCGTTGGGCAGCCCGAGCAGCCACAGGAACAGCCCGTGCACCACGCCGGAGATCACCGCGAGCACGGCGCGGGAGTACAGGTAGCCCCCGGTCTTCTCGATGGCCAGGTCCCAGGCGTGCAGGACCGCGCCCTGGCGCGCCGGGGGCAGCAGCGAGCACACCGAACGCCGTAGCTTGGGGCCGTCGGCGGTCATGTAGACGCTGAACAGGGCGATCGTGACGACCTTGGCGAACCCGCCGAGCACGGTATTGGATACGCCCCAGGCGTTTCCGGCCGCGCGCTCGGCGTACTGGCTGATCACGTCGGAGTCCGCGAAGAGCCGGTCGCGGAGTTCGGTGACGGTGAATTCCTGATGAAAAGTGCGGTTGACCCAGTTCACCGTTTCCTCGAGCACCCGCGGCAATTCCTGGACCACGTCGCCCACGGTTTTGACCAGCAGAATGCCCACCGTCGCCACGAATCCGACGGTGCACGCGAGGGCGAGCACGAACACCACGGCGGTCGCGATGCCGCGATTGATCCCGCGTCCCGCGAGGGAGTCCACCGCGGGCTCCATGGCCAGGGAGACGAAGAAGGCCACCGCCAGCATGATGCCGATGCCGATCAGCCGGTGCGCCGCCCAATCCCCGAGCTGGAACAGCCCGAACAGCAGCAGTGCCAGCACCATCGCGCGGGGGAGCCAGCCGGGCATGCGGCTCTCCGGCGGCGCGAGCACCGGCGCCGGCCCGGTGTCGGTGGTCTCGTCGGCGGGGTCCCCGGATGCATCGCTCGGCTCGGAAGCTGGAGGTCGGTTGGACACCGGCTCAGTGTCACCGCGGGGACGCCCGTTTGCCCGATGCGACGCACCGGAATTCCGGAATAACAGGCTGGGCGGTTGGTTTTTCGCGTCGGCGACAGGCCGAGAGGCATTCGGCCGGACGGGTTTTGCCGCGATAGTGTGCAGGGGTGCTTGTGGGCGGACAGACTATGCGGGTGCGGACGAAATTCTCCATCGAGCTCATGGCGTTGACCGATGAGCTGGCGCATATGGCGCGATTGACCCGGGAGGCGGCCGAACGCGCCGCGGCGGCGCTGGCGGGTAGCGATCTCACCGCCGCCTACGAGGTGTTCGCGCTCGAGGAGAAGCTACAGCTCGAACACGCCAAGTGTGAGGACCGTTCGGTCATCCTGCTGGCGCTCGAGGCTCCGGTGGCCCGGGATCTGCGGCACGTCGTCACCGCGATCCAGATCGCCGACGATCTGCTCGCCGTCGGCAACGCGCTCAGTCGGGTCGCCGATGTCGCGGTGCGGCGGTACCCGAATCCCATTGCCACGCAGGAGATCATCGCGATGATCACCGAGGTCGCCGGGGGTGCGGTGGTGGTCGCCGACGCGGTCGTCGGTGTCATCGCGGCCCAGCATCCGCCGCGCGATCGGGTGCTGGTGACGCGGGACGAGACCGTCGATCGCCTGCGCGCGGAGATCGCCGAGGCGGTGGCCGACCCGGACTGGGCGCACGGTTCGGCCATGGCCATCGACGCCGCGATGGTGGTGCACCACTACGGCCGCTGCATGGACCACTCGGTTCGCATCGGCCAGCTCATCCGTTTCTTCCACACCGGAATTCCGCTCTACGCACAAGCGGAGGCGTAACCACCTCATCGCGGGGTTAGTCGCGATAGGTCCGGTCGGTCCGGGGTAAGCTGCCCGAATTGCTTCATGGCGAGGTCTTTTCGAGTAGCACGGCACATTACGCACCCGAAATCCGACAAGGGCCCCAAAAGTGACGAATACCGCTATCGAGTCTTCGTCGGCTCCAATGTCTTTGGATGCCGATACGGGAACGCAGCTGTCGCACAGGCAGATTCTGACCATTATGTCCGGTCTGCTATTGGGCGTATTCCTGGCTGCCCTGGATCAGAATATTGTGAGCGTTGCCATCGTTCGCATCGCGAATAGTCTGCACGGCTTCGATGAACAAGCCTGGGCCACCACGGCGTATCTCATCACCGCCACCATCAGCACACCGCTCTACGGCAAACTGGCCGACATCTACGGCCGAAAACCCTGCTATCTCATCGCCATCGGGATCTTCGTCCTCGGCTCGGTCGCCTGCACCTTCGCCACCACCATGTACCAGCTCGCGGGTTTCCGCGCGGTGCAGGGGCTGGGCGCCGGCGGGCTGATGTCGCTGGCCTTCACCATCATCGGCGACATCGTCCCGGTCCGGGAAAGAGTGCGCTACCAGGGCTATTTCATGATGGTCTTCGGCATCGCCACGGTGCTGGGCCCGGTGCTGGGCGGCTGGTTCTCCAACGCCGATCGGCTACTGGGACTGGAGGGCTGGCGCTGGGTCTTCCTGGTGAACGTGCCCGTCGGGCTGCTCGCCCTGGTCGTGGTCGCCAAGGTACTCGAGGTCCCCTTTCACAGACAGCGGCAGCGCACCGACTGGCTGGGTGCGATCACCCTGACCATGGGTACGGTGCCGCTGCTGCTCATCGCCGAACAGGGCCGCGAATGGGGCTGGGGCTCGGATCGCGCACTGCTCTGCTACGGCATCGCCGTCGTCGGTCTGCTGCTGTTCGTCATCGTGGAACTGCTCATGCGCGACGCCGCGCTGATCCCCATGCGCCTGTTCTCCAGCGCCACCTTCAGCATCGCCATCGTCGGCGGCTTCATCGTCGGCATCGCCATGTTCGGCGCCATCGTGCTCGTGCCGCTGTATTTCCAAGTGGTGCGCGGGTATTCGCCGACCAAGGCCGGGCTCATGATGCTGCCGCTGGTGGTCGGCATCATGATCGGCGCGCAGTTGGCCGGGCTCATCACCAAATTCACCGGCCGCTACAAGTTCCTGCCGGTCGTGGGTTCGCTGATCATCGCCGCGGGCTCGGTGCTGTTCGCGCTCGTGCACTACGACAGCCCGCTGTGGCAGCCGCTGGTGTTCTGCGGCGTCATCGGGTTCGGGCTCGGCTGCTGCATGCAGACGCTGATCATCGCGGCCCAGAACGCTTCTCCGCGTGCGGATATGGGTGTGTCCACCGCCGCCGCCACCTTCTTCCGGCAGATGGGCGGCACGCTCGGCGTCGCCATCTTCCTGACGATCCTGTTCAATCTGCTGCCGGACCGCATCATCGCCGCGTTCGGCGGTTCGCTGCCGCCGGAGTTCGGCGCCGGGCAACTCGGGCAGATCCAGAGCAACACCACTGGAATCGCGGAGCTGCCCGAGCACCTGCGCGACCCCATCCTGATCGGTTTCACCGACGCCATGGGCGGGGTGTTCTACGTGGCCGCCGCCGCTGCGGTGGTGGCGGCCGCGGTGCTCATGTTCATGAAAGAAGTTCCGCTGCAGGACATGCCGAAGACAATCGCCGAAGCGCCGGTCGCCGAACCGGAGCCCGAACCCGAACCGGAGCCGCTGCCGATGCCCGAGCCCGAACCCGAACCGCGGGACGAGGTGCACATCGGCACCGCCGGCTTCCTGTCGGTCTCGGGGTGTGTGCACCGCGAGGACGGGCCGGCGGTGCCCGACGCGGTACTGACGCTGATCAATCAACGCGGACATCAGGTTTCGCGCGCCATCGGGGAATCGGACGGCATCTACGCCATCGGGGTGCCGCGCGCGGGGGACTACGTGCTCATCGTCTCCGCGAACGGATATCAGCCCGCGGCGGTGAGCATCACGGTCGGGCGCCGCCCGCACATGCTCGACATCGCGCTGTCCGGTTCCGGTGAGGTGGGCGGGATCGTGCGCTCGGCCATTCGCGGCGGCCCGGTCGCGGGCGCGACGGTGACCCTCACCGACGTCCACGGCGACGTGGTCGGCTCGGACGTCACCGAGGCCGACGGCGCGTACGGCTGCCGCGGCGTGCTCGCCGGGACGTACACGCTGGTGGCGGTGGCTGAGCACATGCGCCCGTGCGCGGCGACGCTGAGCGTGCCCGAGAGCGGAATGCTGCACCACGACGTGGAATTGCTGCCGCGGGCGGTGCTGGCGGGCTCGGCCAGCACCGAGAGCGGGCAGTCGATCTCCGACGCGCAGATCACCGTGCTGGACGAGGCGGGCGATCTCATCGCCGTGACGCGCACCGACGACACCGGGCACTACGTGGTGCCCGACCTGGCCGATGGCCGCTACACGATCATGGCGCGCGGGTATCCGCCGGTCTTCAGCCGGGTGACGGTGGTGGACGGCGCGGTCGCGCACGACGTGCAGCTCGGCTACGAGCGCCGCGAGGTCGTGGATCACGTGTAGCGGTGGGGTGGTGCGTGCGGATGAACGCCGCACCACCCCGGTTGTTTTCGCGTTTTGCGGGGCACGGGTGCGGGCCCGCTGTTAGGTTCGGCGCTGGACGCAAGTCCAGTTTGTTTCGTGCCGGGCAGTCAGGGGAGACAGCCGATGAAATTCTCACGCGTCGTGCCGCTGCTCGCGGTTCTGCTCACCGCGGCGGTTCCGTTCTCGTCGGGGGGAGCCGCCGCCGCGCCGGGCGAGACCGGTCCGGCCTTCAACGAGTATGTGGCACTGGGTGATTCCTGGGCGGCCGATGCCACCCTGAGTCAGATCACCACGGTGTTCACGCCGTTGAACTGCGTCCAGAGCGCCCGCAACTACGCCAAACAGGTCGCCGCCGCGCTGGCCGTCCCGGTCTTTCGCGACGCCACCTGCGGCGGCGCGACCACCCACAACATGACCGCCCCGCAGTCGGGCAATCCACCGCAGTTCGACCGGCTGACCCCCACCACCGACCTGGTCACCATCGGCATCGGCGGCAACGACGCCGGGCTGGCCGAGACCGTGACCGATTGCGTCACACTGAATCCGGCCGTCTCGCCGTGCCTGAACACCCTGGTGGTCAACGGCGTCGACCAGATGTCGATCAATATCGCCGCCGCCGAACCGCGGGTCACGGCCACCATCCACGGGATTCGTGAACGCGCCCCGCACGCCCGCATCCTGCTGCTCGACTACTTCGAAGGCATCGGCCTCGAGGGCGGCTGCTTCCCGGAGATACCCATCTCGGACGCGGACGCGATCTGGCTCGGTACCAAGCTCCTGGAGATCGACGCGATGCTCGCCCGCGTCGCCGCCGCCACCGATGTGCAGTTCGTGAACACCTACGAGGGCAGCTCCGGCCACGACGCCTGCCAACCCGTCGGCACCCGCTGGGTGGAGGGTCTGGTGCCCTTCTCCGGCAGCCCCTTCGGCCTCGCGGTCCCGTTCCATCCCAATCAGCTCGGCGCCGACTACCAGGCCCGCCGCGTCCTCGAGGCGCTGGCCGCAGGCTGACCCCTACCGCTGCAGCACCGCCTCGACCTCGGTGGCCGCCATCAGCGCCAGGCGCTCGTTGCCCGGTGCGGCGATCACCTGAATCGACAGCGGCAGTGCGTCATCGGACAGCCCGACGGGGATGGACACGACCGGGCAGCCGGTCATGGTGACCGCGCGGCAGTGGTTCGGCAGGTCGTCCGCGTCCAGCAGCCGGTCGCCCACCAGCAGCAGGCCGTCCGGGTCGGCGGCGGGGCCCGCGGCGACCGGGAGCAGGACGACGTCGAACTCCTCGAACACTCGGAGTGCCCGTGCGCGTGCGTATTCCGCCGCACCCAACGCGGCCGCCACCGCGGCCGGGCTCGTCCGCAGCGACTCCCGGATGACGCGCAGGCTCCCGGGCTCGACCAGGTCTTCGACCCCCGCCGTGGCGGCCAGGTGGTCGACCAGCGGGTCTGCGGCCCGCAGGCGTTCGTAGTCGGGGAGGTGGTCGAAGATGCCCGGCGTATTCGTGACCTGGCCGCCGCATCGGAGAAGTCGCGTGGCGATCTCGACCATGAGCAGCTTCGTCGCCGAGCACACCGGACCGAGATGGCTGCCGTCGCTCCAGGCGTAGCGCAGCACCCGAATCCGGCAGCGCTCGTCGTCGATGGTCCCGGACAGCAGATCGAACGCGAGCCGCAGATCGCGGGCCGAGCGCGCCATGGGCCCGATGGTCTGCAGCAGCGCGCGCATCCCGGTCGGGCGCGCACCCGGCGTGTGACCCAGATCGCCTGCGGCGCCGGGCAATTGACCCGCTGCGGGCACGATCCCCGGCGTCGTCCGCAGCGCCGTCAGGCCCGTGCACTGCGCGGACCAGCGCAGCTCGCCACCGAGATCGACCCCGAGGCCGAGCGCCGCGCTGCCCGCAGCCAGTGCGGCCGCGATGCCGCCGGCCGAGTCGCCCGGCGTCGCCGCCGGATATCGGGGGTTCTCCGTCGCCCCGATGACGGGTCCGGCGCAGATGCCGCCGAAACCGAACTCCGGGCAGTTGGTCTTGCCCACCGGCACCGCGTCCGCGTCCAGCAGCCGCCGCACCGCGGGCGCGGTGACGGTGGGGATGTTGCCGGGCCGGTCACGATCACCGGCCCACGCCCGCGACCCCAGGGTGGCGGGCAGTCCCGCCACCGCGATCAGATCCACGACGGCGAGCGGCACGCCCGCGAGCGCGCCGAGCCGTTCGCCGCGCGCTCGGCGGGCATCGATGGCGGTCGCCGTCGCGACGGCCCGGTCCCAATCGCAGGAGAGGAAGGCGTTGCCCGAGAGTTCGGCGAACTCGCGCGCGTTCGTCACCGCGGCCACCGCGGTGCCGGCGCCGTTCCGCACCCCGGCGGCAATCGAGGTCGCGTCCGCGAACTCCGCGTTGTGGCGATTCAGCGGGGCCATGGTCACCCCGGCCATTGTCCACCACGGCCGGGGTACGTGAATCTCCCGCCGCCGCCGTGATTTGTGACGACGCGCACGCATGCCGGGCGTTGTCGTGATTGCATACAGGAGGATGATTTCGGTGCTGCGAAACAGGAGACGGCGGACTGCCGACGGTGAGTGGAAAGGTGGAGGCGATACCGCTGAACAGCGCGCGCCGGAAGAGTGAACAACGAATCTTCCTGTACGACACGCCTGGATCTGTATTCCACGACACGCTGTGTCGGTGGGGTAGTCTCTGCGCGCGGCTAATTAGCGGCAACAGCGGTGCGGGGGGCGGAAGTGCGCGGTGGAAAGGGAGATTCATGATCGCCCCCTGCCTGAGGCTCGTCGGTGTGGTGTGTGGACTGGCTGCTGTCCTGGCGGGTTGTGCCCGGTCCGGTCACACCGATGTGGGGAGGGTTGAGGCCGAAGTGGCCGATATGCCCGAGTCTCACAGAGATAAATCCGAAATGCAGCGCAGCGCGTTCGTCACCGGGTGCGGTGGCACGTCGGCGGGCTGGCAGGCGACCGCGGTGGTGAGCAACCGGGACGAGGTCGAGCACCGATATCTCGTGGTGATCAGTTTCATGACACCGGAGTCGACGGTATTGGATCGCACCAGCACCGAGGTCACCGTACCGGCGGGCGCGACTCACGAACTCATCACCGAGACCCGGCTCGATCCGGTCACCAGGCCGCAGTCGCTACGCTGCGTCCTGCGCGGTGTCGAACAGCTCTGACCAGCGCACGACCGGTCGCGACAACCGGGGCGGCGCCATCGATCGCCCGGGGTCGCCGTCGCGGAAAGTTGCGCGCGGGCAGCGCACAGCGCCTACGATCGGACCCGCCGGCCATGCTCGGTGGGCCGACCGAATCGCAATTGCTGAACGTTCACCAACCGGTGCGTTGGTAGCGGTGCGGATTCTCCGGATGTGGATTTGTCGGTGCCATGGGGCATGCTCTGTGCACGCAGATGTCCAATCGTCCGCCCGGAGAGCCCCATGTCGTCCCGTAGCACGAAACCACAGCCCTTGTCGGAGACCGAGATTCGGCAGATCGGCGAGCAGATCGATGCCGGCCGTCCGCCGATGGTGTGGTTCACGGCGGTGGCTGTCGGCGTACCGGAAGGCCGTTCCGGAAAGGTGATCTCGCTCGGTGATCCGTCCGAGGGAGATTTCCTGCAAGTGAAGCCGACCGGCTCGAAGGACGTGCTGTCCTTCGGCCCCACCGAGGTGACCCTGACCAAACCGGCCCGGCCCCAAGCCGCCGCCGGTGTGAAACAGAAAACGGCAACCAGGAAGGACCCCACAGTGACGATGCCGTCGACGGTGAGCGCGACCGCCACCCCGCCGAGCGTTCCGAGTGTCCAGAGCGTTCCGAGCACGCCGCCCGCCGCGAAACCCGATCTGCCGCAGGACGGCGCGGATACCGCCGCGGCGGGCTCCGGCGCCGAGGCCAAGAAGCCGGCGGCGCCCAAGCCGGCGCGCAACACAGCGGGCAGCGCGGCCGCCGCCCGCAAGCCCAAGGCGCCGGAGGTGACGGTCACCCTGAGCGGCACCGCCGACGGTGAGTGGACCCTCGACGTGGTCAACGGCAAGAAGCGCACGATCAAGGGCCTCTCGGTCCCGAGTTCGTCGGTCTCGCAGGCCGCCAAACTGCTGCACCCCGAGGTCGCCGAGGTGGTCGACGGGATCCTGGAGGCGGTCCGGCTGGCCCAGCGCGCCAAGGTCGAAGCCCTGCAGGCCGAGCTGGAGAACGCCCGTCGCCTGCTCGACGATTTAGCCGGCTGAGCGAGTTCCGCCGCACGCATTCCCCATCGCGCGATCGGGGCTCGGGACCGAGCCGCGCGCGGTGGGGATTTCGTGTTTCCGGGCCTCGAACGCGCCCGGATCGATCACACTCGACGCCTGTCAATCACAGGCGACGCCGTTGCCGTCGGGATCGAGCAGGTCGCTGAATCCCGGTGCGCCGCGCAGCAGCGGGGCCAGTCCGGCCCGTTCGATCTCGGCGCAGCTCGGGTAGTTGCCGGGCCGGAATCCCAGGCCGCGCATGAACGAATCGATGCCCTCGGCGATGTTCGGCCCCAGCTGGCCGAGTCGCCCGCCCGATCCGGTGCCGTAGGGCCCGGGGCCGGACCCAGGCCAGGTGCCCGGCGGTAGCCCGCCGAAACCGCCTGCGCCCGAACCGCTTCTGCTCGACCCGCTCGCGGACCCCGGATCGGCCGAGAGCGACGCCGAGCCGGTGCCGACGGCGATATCCCCGGCGCCGGTCGCGACTTGCGCGGGGAGCGTGGGGGTTTCGAGCTCCAGCGGCGCGGCCGCCGTGCCGCCCGCGCCCGCGCAAGCCAGGGCGGTCGCGCAGGCCAGGGCGGCGGTGAGCCTCGAGAGTCCGGTTCGCGCGGAGCGCGCGGTGGATGAGCGAAAGTGCATGGTTGACCCGAATATCCGTGCGGTGACAGCGATCGCGACGTCAGACCGCGGACTCCCGGCGCCAGGTGCGCGGGCCGGACTCCGGATGACCGTGCCTGAGATCGGCATGGAAAACGTACCCCAGCGAGTATTCCTTCGCGTGGTACATCGCCGAATCCGCTTCGCGCAGAAGCTCGTACACGGTGGTATCGGCGCCGCGCGGGCCGCTGCAGGCGATGCCGATGCTGGCGGCGATGCGGACCTCGGCCGCGCTGAGCTCGAACGGTTCGCCCAGTGCGGCCAGCAGCCGTTCGGCCAGCAGCAGCGCCTGCTGGCGTCCCAGCGGGGCCAGCACGACGAACTCGTCACCGCCGTACCGGGCGGCGGCGTCGTCGCGGCGAATGATGCGCCGGATGCGCGCGGCGGCGTTGGCAATGAGCTCGTCGCCGACCGCGTGGCCCCAGTTGTCGTTGACGCGTTTGAAGCCGTCCAGATCGATGAACAGCAGCGCCAGCGGCTGGTCACCCCATCTGTCCCGATTACGATGCAACGCCCGGAGCAGGGCGGCGCGGTTCAGGAGCCCGGTCAGCATGTCGTGATCGGCCTGGTATTGCGCGCGCCGTTCGCTCCGGGCGCTGCGTTCGATGGCGCGTTCACTGCGTAGCAGCACACCGGACAGCAGCAGGGCGAACAGCGACGAGACGACGACGCGGTCCATCATGTCCAGGCTGGACCCGACCACCGGCACGAGCGCCGCCACGATCATGGTGATGGCGATGATGCTGGCGCGCTGGCGGGAGCGGTGCGCGTGGATGTCGCGCGGGCCGCCCAGTACGACCATGCTCGGGTGCAGCGCCGCCGCGCCGATGAGCGTGTAGGCCAATTGCAGTGGCATGAGCAGCATCTGGCGGCTGGGATCGGCCGAACCGGCCGCTTCCAGGTTGTAGCCGAGATCGCCGGCGAGAATGGCGAGCAGGGCCAGATACACAAGGCGCAGTGAGGTTTCCGAGCGCGCGGAGGTCGCCACCGAGTGCGCCACCACGGTGAGCAGCAGCGCGTCGACCACCGGATAGACGCAGGCGGTGAGCGAGGTCAGGGTGAGCCCGCCCGCGGCGTGCAGGATGGGGGAGATGAGGAAGGTCCACGACAGCAGCAGCGCGCCCAGGCCGATCAGGCCGGAGTCCAGCAGCAGATCGTGATCGGTGCTGTTCTGGCGGGGGCGCAGCCACAGCACCGCGGCGGCGCCGATCAGGCAGTAGCCGCTGAGCAGGAACAGATCGTCGAAGGGGTGCCGCTGCCAGTCGGTGAGGGTGCGCAGCGCGGTGCCGACGGTGAATTGCACGGCCGAGGCGGACAGGAGATACCAGGGCAGCGGGTGGCGGGGTCTGAATCTGTGCACGCCCGCGCCGATCATGATGAGACTGAGGGTGACCGAGGCGAACAGCGTGCCGAGCGCCAGGGGCCGGGAGTCGCTGACCAGTGGCAGGAGCAGGATCAACAGTCCGCAGCCGAGTCCCATCGTGCGCCAGCAGATCCGGTGCCGCAGTCCGGACTGACCGGCCGGTTCTCCTTCTGGTGTCACCAGCCCCCCTCGTTCCGCTCCGTCCCCAGCAACGTGCCACCTGTAGATCAGCATCTTGCACACCAGGGCAACGACCGTCGAACTCATCGAGCGTGCTCGCGGACGTACCGAGCGGTGCTCGAGGGGCCTCGGCGACCGATAACCGAGTGGTGCTGTACGAGCATAGGTGCCAGCCGACGGCGGCCGTGTCCACGGGGGAGGGAGCGCTGCCATCGAGATCTGGGCAACCGCGTCGATCATTACACGAAAACCCGCGCTCTGTAGGCGAGTCCGCCGAACCCGCAGGATCGCGGTTCGCGAGACTCGCTATGCTGCCTGCCAATCGAACCGAACGGCCTGCACGACTCCGTGGACGGCTCTGCGGGCCGCCGGACCAACCCGAAGCGGAGCGGAGGGCACTGTGGGGACAGCGGCGGGGCGGTGGCACGCGCCCGGGCGGGTCAATCTCATCGGCGAGCACACCGATTACAACGACGGCTACGTCCTGCCGATGGCGCTGCCGCTCGGGGTGACCTGTACCGCCACGCTGCTGCCGGGACGGGTGGTGCGGTTGCGCTCGCGCCAGGCGCCGTGCGACGACATCGATGTGACGTTGGGGGATCTCGGGACCGGGGGCTGGTCCGAATTGCCCACCTGGGCACACTATCCGCTCGGCGTCGTCCGCGAGTTCGAGCGGCGCGGGCACGAGGTGCGCGGGATCGAGATCGATCTCGACGGGACCGTGCCGATGGGCGCGGGGCTGTCCTCCTCCGCGGCGCTGTCCTGCGCGGTGGCCATCACTCTGCGTGATCTGTTCGCGCCCGATGTGCCCGCCGCGGAGATCATCGATATCGCGCGCACCGCCGAGAACGTCTACGCCGGGGTGCCGACTGGCGTGCTCGATCAGTCCGCTTCGATGCTGTGCACCGCAGGGCACCTGCTGTTCCTGGACGTGCGCACCCAGGGGTACGAACAGATTCCGTTCGAGCTCGAGCGGTTCGGGCTGGAACTGCTGGTGTTCGATACCGGGAGCCCGCACCGGCTGGTGGACGGCGAGTACGCCGCGCGGCGGGCCGAATGTGCCGCCGCCGCTGAGGAACTGGACGTTCGGTTTTTGCGGGACGTCACCGATCTCGCGGTGGTCGAGCGCCTGGCGGATCCGCTCCTGCGCCGGCGCGCGCGGCACGTGGTCAGCGAGAACGCACGGGTGCTGCTGGTAGCCGAAAAATTGCGCGGCGGCGCCGATCCGCGCGTCACGGGCCCGATCCTGACGGCCGGGCACGTCTCGCTGCGTGACGATTTCGAGGTCTCCACGCCCGAATTGGACACCGCGGTGGACGCCGCGCTGCGGAGCGGGGCGCACGGTGCGCGCATGGTCGGCGGCGGCTTCGGCGGCAGCGTGATCGCCCTGGTCGATCGGGAGCGGTCCGCGGCGGTCACCGAGGCGGTGCGAGACGCGTTCGCGCGCATGGGATTCGACGCACCGCGTACGTTCGAGGTCACCCCGGCCCCGGGTGCGCACCGGCTCGAATAGGCCGCGTGCGCGGCGGCGAGGGCTTAACCTGAAACGGGAACCATCCACTCGCGATCCAGGAACGAGCGAGCCATGGACTGTCCGTAGTTCGGCGCCGTGCGGCGCACCCATTTCACAACGGAAACTGGCGAGCAACTACATCTTTGACGCCTGGCTACCTTGTTTACCAGGCGCTTTCCGATAGCCCTACGTGGCGTCGGCGATCCTCCCCGGCAATAGCGAACTCGCCGCTAGTATTGCCCGTCACGGTCCGGATCGTCGGCCGGGGAACCTTCGAGCAACAGTCGTGCTCGCGTCAGACCACAGTCGTGCCCGCGTCATTTCGAGCAGTGTTTCGACAGGAGAACGTATGCCGTTCGACGCCAGTGTGCCCGTCGACGTACTCGCGTACGCCGATGCCGTCGCCGCGGCGGGCAGCGGACTGCGCCTGGACGCCGATCCGATCGATTACGCGCTGATCGCACTGTATTTCGGTTTCGTGCTGGCCATCGGCTGGCTGGCGCGCCGGCAGGTGTCCTCGAGCCTGGACTTCTTCCTGTCCGGGCGCTCGCTGCCCGCGTGGGTGACGGGCCTGGCGTTCATCTCCGCCAACCTGGGCGCGGTCGAGATCATGGGTATGTCCGCCAACGGCGCGGAATACGGCATGCCGACCATGCACTACTTCTGGATCGGCGCGGTGCCGGCGATGCTGTTCCTGGGCATCGTGATGATGCCGTTCTACTACGGCTCCAAGGTGCGCAGCGTGCCGGAGTTCATGCTGCGGCGGTTCGGGCCCGGCGCACACCTGGTGAACGCGCTGAGTTTCGCGGTCGCGCAGGTGCTCATCGCCGGGGTGAACCTGTATCTGCTCGGTTCCATCGTGAACGTGCTGCTGGGCTGGCCGCTGTGGGTGTCGGTGGTGGTGGCCGCGGTGATCGTGCTGTCCTACATCACCCTGGGCGGGCTCTCGGCGGCCATCTACAACGAGGTGCTGCAGTTCTTCGTCATCGTGGCGGCGCTGCTGCCGCTCACGCTGGTCGGCCTGCACAAGGTGGGCGGCTGGGATGGGCTGCGCGGCAAGGTGATCGAGGGTCCGGGCGGGGCCGAGCAGTTGCAGGCGTGGCCGGGCAACGAGCTCACCGGGTTCACCAGCAACATCGCCTCGGTCATCGGGATCGTGTTCGGGCTCGGGTTCGTGCTCTCCTTCGGTTACTGGACAACCAATTTCGTGGAGGTGCAGCGGGCGCTGGCCACGCATTCCATCTCCGCCGCACGGCGCACGCCGATCATCGGCGCGTACCCGAAGATGTTCATTCCCTTCATCGTGGTCATCCCCGGCATGATCAGCGCGGTGCTGGTGCCGCAGATCGCGGAGTTCAAGGCCCAGGTGGCGGCGAATCCCGACTACGAGGGCGATGTCACCTACAACCAGGCCCTGCTCTATCTCATGAAGGACGTCCTGCCGAACGGGTTGCTCGGGGTGGGGCTGGCCGGGCTGCTCGCGGCGTTCATGGCCGGTATGGCGGCGAACATCTCGGCGTTCAACACCGTCTTCAGCTACGACCTGTGGCAGCGGTACGCGGTCAAGGATCGCGAGGACGGCTACTACCTGAAGGTCGGCCGCCTGGCCACGGTCGGCGCGACCGTGGCCGCGATCGGGACCGCGTTCATCGCGGGCAATTTCTCCAACATGATGGACTACCTGCAAACGCTGTTCAGCTTCTTCAACGCACCGCTGTTCGCCACCTTCATCCTGGGCATGTTCTGGAAGCGGATGACCCCCGCGGCGGGCTGGATCGGCCTGGTGAGCGGTACCGGCGCGGCGATCGCGGTCTTCCTCGCGAACAAGGCGGGCGTCTTCGAATTGTCCGGCCAGGGCGCGAGTTTCGTGGCCGCCGGGGTGGCCTTCGCCGTCGACATAGTCGTCAGCGTCGCGGTCACCCAGGTGACCCGCCCCAAGCCCGCCGCCGAACTGGTGGGCCTGGTCTACTCCGAGACCCCCGCCTCGGCCCGCACCGATCCGGACGCGGACACCCTGCCGTGGTACCAGCGCCCGGCCGTGCTGGCCGGGATCGCCTTCGTAATCGTCATCGCCCTCAACGTTTTCATCGGATAGGAAAGGCGCGTCAATGCTGTTCGATATCCGCACCATCGTCGGCGGGCTGCTCGCCTGCTACGGCGTGATCCTGATAGTCGTCGCCCTCAGCTACGACACCCAGTACCAGCGAGCGAAGACCGGCGGCATAGACATCAACCTCTGGGCAGGAATAGGAATGACCGCCGCCGCGGTCCTGTTCTTCGCCTGGGTCCGCCTCCGCCCCGTCCAGCCCTTGACCGGCTCCCCGGTCCCCGCCGACGAGGAAACGACCGACTAGCTCGGCGTGCGGAGGCACGTCTATTTCGTCGCAGAGGCGTGCGTAGCGGATCGTCGCCGGGCAGAATACTGGGTTCCTCTGGTGGACGCCGGGGATCTGGGGTCGGGACAGGGTGATGATCGAGGATTTGCGGCGTTTCGGGTCGGCCCAGGGGATCGAAGTACGGATTCGGTCGAGTGCTCGGGCGCGTGTGGGCCGCATCGTGCTCGGGGTCTGTACCGCGTTCGCTGCTGCGGGCGTGATTCTAGTGGGGCTCTTGGTCTTCCAGGCATGTTCGCCGGCATTCGCGGAGCACCGGCCCACGGAGGCCCGCCGAATCGCCGAGGCCGTCACGGTGGCCGGATTCACCCGGACCGCGGTCGCCGATCAGCACAACTACGACGAAGTGACCTTCGCGAGCGCGTGGTTCATCGGCCCCGCCCCGCGGCCGGATCCGTTCACGGCGGTGGTGATTCCGGGCATGGAGTTGTACCCGCTGACGCCCCCGATCGTGAATCAGTGGGAGACCATCGTCGCCCGGGGCAGGGGACCGGGTGCATGCGCGGCGTCGATCTGGTTCGCCACCGGATTCCCCTCGCCGGACGAGCGATCGAGCACACAGCTCACCGACGAGCAACTGGCGCTTGTGCGGTCGGGAGATCTGGTTCTGATTGTGGTGCACCTGTTCAACTGTGGGATGTGACAGGTGCCGGACCGGTCGCCTGCCGACGCCGTGGTGGGTGTGCATGAAGCGAGGCCGTGGCCACACGGGACCTACGGCCTCGCTACGGGTTTCGTGCGGAGACTACTTCGCCGGGGCCGTGAAGGGCTGGTTGCCGCGATCATCCCCTTGCTCAGATGAATTGCGGACAGAATCTTGCCGCCGGTGTGAACCATTCGACGCATCGAATTGCCGCGCAGGTCAGCCGATGTCGTGAATATTGTGCAGGCGGACCAATCCGGAGGTTCCCAGCAGATACATCACTCGGTCTTCTCCGCGTCATGCCTGCGCGCCGCATCGCCCACTGCACCCCAGCCGCGCGCCCGCTCGAAATGCCGCGTGATGTGTGCGGCCGGTTCCTGCTTGTCCGCGTAAAAGCGCAGCGCCAGGTTGACCACTTCATTCGTGGTCTCGGCCTTGGATAGGATCATCGCCCGTTCCAGCGCGTCGTCGTCGAGGTCGATCCGGGTAACCGTCATTTCGAGCCTCCACTGATGTTGGCTATGTACAAAGTCATACATCACCAACACTCCCAGGTCGGGGGGTGTAGAGCGCGGCGGTGGTCCAGGTGTTCCACCGCCGCGCATCAGGCAGCCGGACCTTGTGTCCGTTACTTCGCCGGGGCCGTGAAGGGCTGGTTGATCGTGGTGAAGTACTGGGCCGCGGCCAGGATCGCTACCGGGGCGGTGATGAAGATCTGGCCGGCCACGGTGCCGATGAAGCCGGTCGCGGCGGCGCCGATCAGGCAGCCGGCGAGGGGGCCCGCGCCGAACATCGTGGCCAGGGGGCCGGTCAGGGCCGCGCCGGCGATACCGCCGGCCACGCAGCCCAGGGCCGCGCCGCCGATGCCGCCCACCAGGGTGGCGATGCTGGCGCCGAGGGAGATGGTGCTGGTCATGCGGGACCAGGCGGCCACCTCGCGGTCGTACTCGGACTTCCAGGGTGCGGAGTTCTCGAACGGGAGGGCTACCGGCTTGTAGACCGCGTGGGCCATGTCGAGCTTGGGGGTCAGGGTCGCGGTGCGGCCGGTGATCTCGGCGGCGATCGGGAAGGCGAAATCGTCCACCTGAACGCTCAACTCGGTGCCCGCGACGGTGTCGCCGTTGGCGGCCTTGACCTTGAACACACCGTCCTCGACGACCAGCGAACCGGCGTCGGTGTTGATGACGGTGTGCGTCTCGGTGGTGGTGACGGCGTAGTTGATCGCGCCGTCCGTGTTCGCCTCGGCGGCGGGGGCCGCGTGGGCGGCACCCGCGCTGACGGCCAGCACGCTCGAGACGGCGGCGGCGGACAGGGCGAACATCTTGATCTTCATCAGGGTTATTCCTCGCGTCGTGTGCGGTCGGGTTCCGCAGTGCAGTGGTGACGATCCAGCGCGCCGGATCGTGACAGGGCGTCCGAATCCGGCGGCACGGCCGGAAGGCGGTGTCGCTGGGACGGATTCGGTTGTGAGTGTGTGAAAACCGCTGCCGGGCAGCGGATCAGAGGAACGGGATCAGGCGGCAGCGCGCCGGCGGGCTGCCAGGCCGACCAGCACGTCGAGCGCCAGGAACCCCAGCAGTGGAATGCCGAGCAGCGGCGCGAACCAGCCCACGACCGCGGCCGCGGCCACGAACGGAACCAGCACGACCAGCGGCGTCTGCCGCATGGCCCCGCGCCGCGGTGCCTTGCCGGCGCCGAGCTTCGTCTCCTTGGTCGGCCGGCGCCGCCACCACATGAGGTAGCCCCGCACGACCACGGTCAGCAGCGCGAGCATGGCCACCAGCAGGACCAGCTGATTGATCAGCCCGAACGTGACGCCCATGTGCAGCCCGATGCCGAGGTTCGTGGCCTGCGCCATGAGTGGCCAGTCCGAGAACCGCAGCACGTCGGTGACCACGCCGGTCTCGCCGTTCACCGCGACCGAATCCTGCGTGTAGACGAAGGGCCGCCGCAGTTCCTTGGCCACGAAGGCGGTGTTGTCCGCCGCCGGAATGCTGATCTCCAACGGCCCCTCGAGCCCGTTGGCCCGCGCCACCGCGTAGGCGGTGTCGGCCTGCGCGGCCTTGTTCGCCGCCGGCTTGGGCGCGGCCGGCTTACCGCCGTGATCGGCGTGATCGCCACCGGCGGCCGCGACCGGACCCGTTGTCCCGGGCAACTTCTGGTCGATCGCCGGAGTCATCCAGCTCAGTTCCTTGCGGAGATCGCCCACGTTCTCACCGGCGTACTTGGACCAGGTCATACCCGTCGCCGAGAGCAGCAGCACCACCGGCAGGACCCAGAGCCCCACGACCGCGTGCCAATTCAGCGTGCGCGCCCGCGGCTTGGAGCGGTCGACCCGCAGCAGCCAGCCCGCGGACCGGCGTTCGCGACGCGCCCGCACCCGGCGGTACCAGAGCACCAGGCCGGCCAGCGCGATGAGCCACAACCACGACGCGGCGATCTCGCTGTAGTAGCGCCCGACATCACCCAGGTGCAGATTGCGGTGCAGGGTGTCGATCCAGGTGCGCGTGGGCAACTGACCCGAACTGCCGTAGACCACGCTCACGCCCTGCGGCTGCGCGGTCACCGGGTCCACGAACACCGCGCGCCGCTCGGACTCGCCGAGCGAGGGATCGGTGAAGATCACCCGCGTGGTGTCGCCGACGTTCTGCGCGGGCGCGACCGCCGCCAGCGACAGGTCCGGAACCTGGGCGGTGGCCGCCGCGATCTGCTCGGCGAGCGGCTTGGGCGTACCGGTCGAATCGGTGTGCAGCAGCCCGCGATCGACGAAATTCTCGATCTGCGGCGCGATCGCGTACAGCGCACCGGTGATCACCGCGATCAGAATGAACGGCGCCACGAAGACGCCGGCATAGAAATGCAGTCGCAGCATGAGCGCCTGAAAGGCGTTGCCCGCGCCGCGTTTGGTGGAGCCGGTCGACGGCGTTGATTCCGCCGCCCCCGGCTTTCGAGCAGGGGAGGGTGGCGATGCCGAGGAATCGACACCGCTTTCTGTGATTGTCACGAGCGGTCTTTCGTTCGAGGAAAGCCCCCGGGGTCGCCGAATACGGCGCCGGCCGTCGCCGAATACGGCGACGCCGCACGGAATACAGAACCGTGCGTACGGGGGAACGGGGACTCGGTGAGCCCCGGAAAAGGAATCAGCCTCGAACGAAGGCGGGTGGTCCGCGCGTGCGGAAGGCATCGGCCGCGAGCACCCGCAGCACGACCCGGTCGCGATGCGCGATGGGCAGCGCGGCGGGCCCGGACAGCACCGGCAGCGCGATCGGAACCGGCAGCGCCCAGTGCAATACGGTGCTGACGATCCGGTACGCGGCCTCCGCGCCCAGAATCACCACCGCCGCGACGCAGGCGGCGCTCAGGTGCGCGGCCAGCATGGCCGGACTCCAGACCGATGCCTGGTGATGGGAGTGGTGCCCGCCGCTACCCGGCGAACCCCACAGCATGGCGAAGTGCCCGAGCAGTTGCCCGCCCAGCAGCGCCACGACGAGCCCGAGCCGCGTGGTGCGCAGCACGCCGATCCCGGCGACCAGCGCACCCACCGCGGCGGAGGCGGCGACCAGCAAGCTCAGCGCACCCGATTCCAGGGGCGCGGCCCCCGAGATCCAGCCGTGCGCGGCGACCGCGAGCGCCCCGGAAATCGAACCGGCCGACCCACCGCGCAACATCGCCGCATCACTGCGGATATGCGCCGAGGACCGGCCGGACACGAAACTCACGTGCTGATGATAACCGAGACCGCCAGGCCGATTTCCCGGCCTTTCATTCCGATTCCATTCGGAATCATTCTGAAGGGACGGACATTTCGATAAGGGGCTTGCGCAGCAACTTTCCGGTCGCGTTGCGCGGCAGCTCATCGAGGAAGATCACCTCGCGCGGCACCTTGTAGCGCGCCAGGTTCGCCTTCACGTACTCCTTGATCTCCTGGGCGTCGCGGGTGGAATCCGGACCCGGCACCACGATCGCCCGCAACCGCTTGCCGAACTCGCGGTCGTCGACGCCGACCACCGCGGCCTCGAACACGTCCGGGCGGTTGGAGATCAGGTTCTCCACCTCCTGGGGGAAGACGTTCTCGCCGCCGGAGACGATCATGTCGTCGTCGCGGCCGTCGATGAACAGCAGGCCCTCGTCGTCGAAATGCCCGACGTCGCCGCTGGAGATGAGCCCGTCGACGCTCTCCTTGGTGCGGCCGTCGGTGTACTGCTTGAACGAGTGGCTGTTCTCGATGAAGATCGTGCCGGTCACGTTCGGCGCGGTGATCCGCTTGCGGTTCTCGTCGTAGAGCGCGAGGCGAATGCCGACCGGGGAACGGCCCGCGGTGGTCGGATTCTTGCGCAACTCCTTCGGGGTGGCCACGGTGATGACCGCGCACTCGGTGGAGCCGTACAGGTTGTAGAGCGAGTCGCCGAAGTAGTCCAGCGCGCGGGTCACCACGTCCGGCGGGATGGACGAGCCGGCGGCGAACAGCACGCGCAGGGTCTCGGACGGCTTGTACTTGGCGAGGGTCTCCGGCGGCAGGTCCAGGATGCGCTGGATCATGGTCGGCACCACGGTCAGACCCTGGGCGCGGTACTTCTGGATGTTGGCCAGCGTGGCCTCGGGGTCGAAACGCCGCTGCTGGAACACCACTCGGTTGCCCAGGGCGATGGAGATGGTGAACTGCGACAGGCCGGTGGCGTGGAAGATCGGCGCGGCCATGACGACGGTGCTGTTGCGCGGCAGCGGAATCCGGTCCAGGAACTGCGCGGTGATGAACGGGCTCACCTTGTCGCGCGGCGCGCCCTTGGGGGTGCCGGTGGTGCCGGAGGTCAGAATGACCATGCCGCCCGGCTTCTCGGGCGGGGTCAGCGGCGCGGTGGACTGCCCCTGCGCCAGCGACTCCAGGGTCGGAATGGCGGGATCGGCGTTGTCCTTCTCGTCGACCCAGGTCAGGACGCGCGGGATCTCCTCCGGAATCGCGCTCATGAGGTCGAAGAACTCGCTGTCGTGCAGCACCGCCTTGACCTTCTCGCGCGCGGTCACGTCGGCGAACTGCGGCTTGGCGAAACCGGTGTTCATGAGCACCGTGCGCACGCCCAGCTTGCCGGCGGCGACCAGGGTCAGCACCATGCCGCGGTGATCACGAGCCAGCACGCCGATGACGTCGCCGGGCTCGATGCCGCGCGCGGCCAGGCCGCGGGCGATCGCGCTGGACTGCTTGTCCAGCTGCTCGAAGGTCATCTCCCCGCGCTCGTCGACGATCGCCGCGGACTTCGGGTTGGTCGTCGCGCCGTGGATCAGCGCACCGGCGAAGGGTCCGAACTTGGCGATATTGAGGGCCGACTTCACCGCGTGATCCAGGCGCAAAGGATTGACCAATCCGCCGCGGACCATGGCGTTGATGCTCAGCGCCGCGTCCCCCGCCTTCCGGAAAACCGTGCCTGCCGATAGGGCTGATGACATGGGTACAACCTTCCGCGATCCCCTGCCGGACGAGTCGGCAGTCGGAGCGCAACCTCGATATCCAGTACGTGCTAACCCTAGCAAGCAGTGAGCGTCTCGATGTGTCCGAGGTCTCTGTTACTTAAGGTATCGAATATTCTTCCCGGGACCGTGGCCGGGATTACGCCGCGAGCGTGATCGCCGGATTCAGATCCGGTACTCGATCAATGTCTTGCGCAGCAGTTTGCCGGTGGCATTGCGCGGCAGTTCATCGAGAAAAACCACGTCCCTGGGCACCTTGTAGCGAGCCAGGGTGTTCTTGACATGGAGCTTGATCTCGTCGGCGTCGGGTTTCTCGCCCGGCTCCGGAACGATGAACGCGCGCAGCCGCTTGCCGAATTCCACGTCGTCGACCCCGACCACCGCCGCGTCGAAGACATCGGCGCGCTCCAGCAGCAGATTCTCCACTTCCTGGGGGAAGACGTTCTCGCCGCCGGACACGATCATGTCGTCGTCGCGCCCGTCCACGAACAGCAGACCGTTGTCGTCGAAATGCCCGACGTCCCCGCTGGACATATAGCCGTCGATGATCTCCTTGTGCCGCCCGTCGGTATAACCCTTGAACGGCGATCCGGAGCGAATGAATATGCGGCCCTTGACATTCTTGGCCAGCACGCGCTTGCCCGCGTCGTCGAAGAGCACCACTTCGCAGGTGGTGGGGGAGCGCCCCGCGGTGCCGGGCGCCACGGCCAATTCCTCCGGGCGCGCGACGGTCGCGACCGCGCATTCGGTGGACCCGTACAGGTTGTAGAGCACCGGGCCGAACACCTCGGCGGTGCGCACGCTCAGCTCCGGGGACAGCGCGGACCCCGCGATGACGATGCCCTTCAGCGAGGAGGTGTCGTACTTCGCGCGAATCGCGGGATCGAGTTCCACCATGCGATGGAGCATGGTCGGCACCGCGACCATGAAGTCGGCCCGATGTTCGGCGATCAGGCGCAGCGTGCGCTCGGCGTCGAAGCGGCGGCTGGTGACCACCTTGTTCCCGAAGGCCACCCCGACCAGCCAGGTCCCGAAGCCGGTGGAGTGGAAGATCGGCGAAACGATGATCATGGTCCCGCCCTGCGGGAAGTCGATCCGGTCGACCATCTGCACGGTGGACAGCGGCCCGGTGCGATCGCGGGGGGCGCCCTTGGGCAGGCCGGTGGTGCCGCTGGTGAGGATGATGAAGCCGCCGGGCTTCTTGGGCGCGGGCAGCGGCGTCTGCGCGTTGGCGCCGATCATCGCGTCGAGAGTGGTTGCCCCCGAGGGGATTTCGTCACCCTCGTCGACCCAGGTCAGCACCCGCGGCAGCTCCGGCGGCAGCGCGTCGAGCAGGCCGAGGAACTCGGAGTCGTGCAGGACGACCTTGACGTTCTCGCGTTCGCACACCGCCGCGAACTGCGGCTTGGCGAATCCGGTGTTCATCAGGGCCAGCCGTGCGCCCAGTTTGCCGAGCGCGGCCATGGTCAGCAGTAGTCCGCGATGATCGCGGGCCAGGACGCCGACCACGGTGCCGGGTTTGACGTCCATGCGCTGCAGGCCGCGGGCCAGGGCATCGGACTGCCGGTCGAGTTCGCCGTAGGTGAGCTCCCCGCGTTCGTCGGCGACCGCCGGACGCTCGGGGAAGAGCCGGCCCGCGCGCCGCACCGCCGTCGCGGGCGGGCCGAAAACCTTTGACTCCCTGATGGTTCGGAGCATCTCCGCCGGATCGCGCGGATTGCTCAGCCCCAGTTCTCGGAGCCGTCCGAGTCCGCGCACCGCCTCGGCGGCATGGGTGACGCGCTCGCGTGCGGAGTGCAGGACCGAGGCCATGGGGACCACCTCCGGAAGATGTTCCGCCGCGCGCCCGGCGGCGGGTTATCGCCACGGTAGCAGTGCGGTGTGACCTGCATTACACAAATTCGGTCACTTCGGACATTTGCCGATGATGCGCACATCGACCGCCCGTCTTCATCTCCGCGACACCTGCCGGACACTCGCGCCGGTAAGAGTGCGGTGTCCCACTTTCGGGACGACACGGCTACCACTTGATGAGGTTTTTCCATGGAGTTGCTCGCGGTTCTCGCCAACATCGTTACGACCCTGCTCAGCGCGGCGAGCGGCAGCGCGTCCCTGTAGCGGTGATCGACGATGGCCCGCGGGAGACCTCTCCGCGGGCCATCGTCGTATCCGTCACCCGTTCGTCGCGCGGACGACGGCCCGTCGCCGGACTGCGCGAAGATCTCCGCGCGGTGCGGCGATGGGCCGTGCGGAGGTCTCGCGCGGTGCTGGCGTGCGTAGTCGCGGGTTCTCCCGGTGGCTTGCGGTGCGGCCGGGTGGCGGGCCCGTCCGGGCGTTTCGTTCGAGCTGTTCGGGGTGAATCGCCGCGAGGTGTGCTTGCCGGCCGGAAAATGGCTGGATGACAGAGCTATTCGACTACTCGGGCCGCACTGTTTTCGTGGCCGGTGGCACCAGCGGCATCAATCTGGAGGTGGCACGGGCCTTCGCCCGCGCCGGAGCGAGCGTGGCGGTGCTGTCCCGCAACCGCGACAGGGTCGACGCCGCGGTGGAGGAGTTGGCCGAATACGGCGGCTGGGCCATGGGTTTCGCCGCGGACGTGCGCGACTACGAGGCGGTGGCCGCCGCCCTGACCGCCGCGCGCGAGCAATTCGGCTATATCGACGTCCTGGTCTCCGGTGCGGCCGGGAACTTTCCCGCCGCCGCCGCGGACATGTCCGCGCGGGCCTTCGCGGCCGTGGTGGATATCGACCTCAAAGGCACCTACAACGTGCTGCGCGCCGCCTACGAGCATCTGCGCAAACCCGGCGCGGCCGTCATCAACATCTCCGCGCCGCAATCGAGTATCGCGATGGAGTGGCAGGCGCACGCCTGTGCGGCCAAAGCGGGCGTGGACATGGTGACCAGGGTGTGCGCGCTGGAGTGGGGAGCGGCCGGGGTGCGGGTGAACGCCGTTGCCCCCGGCCCGATTACCGGCACCGAGGGGATGGCGCGGCTGGCGCCGACGCCCGAACTCGAACAGGTCGTCACCGATTCGGTTCCGCTCGGCCGTTTCGGCAACGCGTCCGAGATCGCCGACAGCTGCCTGTGGCTCGGTTCGCCCATGGCCACCTACATCACCGGCGCGGTGATCCCGGTGGACGGCGGCTGGTCGCTCGGCGGCGCGTCCCAGCTGTTCGCGGGCGTGCGCAAGATGTTCACGGACACGCCGTGACCGGCCCGGCCGCGCGATCGTGAACGAGCCGATGCCGCGCGCTATCCCAGGATGCCGCCGAGCATGCCGCCGCTCTGGCCGGACTGCTGCCCGCCGCCGGTACCGCCGAGCAGCCCGCCCGGCGGCAGCTCCGAGGGCTGCACGATGACGAATCCGCGCCCGGAGAACGACAGCGTGATGCCCTCCCCGGTGCTGCGGCCCATGAGCCTGCTGAACCCGAACGAGTCGTTGCGCTTGATGCCGGTGTGCAGGCTCGACGACCAGGCCACCGCCGCCTGCGGATCCGCGTACGTCGGCTGATCGACCTGCAACACCACCGGCGACCCGTGCGTGGTGATGGCGATCCGCCCGCGGCCGGTGAAGACGCAGTTGAAAAGCCCGGCGTTGCTGGCGTATCCGGCCGCGCCCTCCACCCGCCGGATGTTGTAGCTCAGCGACGGTTCGAAGGCCAGCACGTTGGAGCCGTTGATGGTGAGCCCGTCCGAGCCGTCCAGGTCCACTGTGTGCACGTCGGAGGCGGAGTCGGCCAGGAACAGATCCCCGCGCCCGGTGACCTTCATGAGCGGGACGCCCTCGCCGGTCAGGCGCTGCTGGATCGCGCGCCCGATGCCGCCCGAGCCGAGCGCCTTGAACTGCAGATCACCCTGGTAGGCCACCATCGAACCGGCGCGCGCCATGACTTCGCCGTTGACCGCGACCCGAATCATCTTGCCGCCCTGCTTCTGAATGCCCGCACCCCCGACCTCGGCATGACGGGGATCGAAGAGATCGCTCTGCATGGCGTTGGCTCCTTGCTGATATGCGGATGCGGGCGCCGGACGGGCCGGGGCGGGTGCGGGATACGCCGGGGGCTGCGGCGGTGCGTACGCCGGGGGCTGGGAATACGGCGGTGGCTGCGGGGCCGCCGGCGGCGAATGCTGTTGCTGTGCGGGAGCATTCGGCGGCTGGTAGCCGCTCGGCGGCAGGTAGGTGCCGGGCAGCGCGGGTGGTGCGGGCGGCGCGACGGGTTCGGGCTCGTCGTCGATGTTCACCCCGAACGCCGAGGCGATGCCCGCGAGCCCGTCGTCGTAGCCCTGCCCGACCGCGCGCACCTTCCACGCACCGGCCCGCCGGTAGATCTCGACGCACACCACGGCCGACTCGGTGGTCAGTCCGGTGGTGGGGAAACTCAAAGTGCCGGAATCGGATCCGATGGTCGCGGTGAGCGGCCCGGCCGCGGCGAAGGTGGGCGGACCGCTGCCGTCCAGGCTGGCGGTGATCACCACGCGCTCGACGTCCGGGGGCAACGCGCCGGTCTGCACGTCGACCATGTCGCCCGCGCCGCGCCCGTGGCGGTACGTCACCCCCGGGCCCGCCGGTTGATTGAAGAAGACGAAGTCCGCGTCCGAGCGGACCTTTCCGTTGCCGCCCAGCAGCAGTGCGGAGACATCCACCCCGGCGGCGCTGGTGACGGTGATCGTCATGCGCTCCCCGGGCGCGGGCCGGTTCTCACCGCGCGCCAGCACACTCATGACCAACCGCCCAGTTCAGAAACCCGCCCCAACGAATTCGGTGTCACAGTCCCGAGTGTGCCCCGCCCTCCGGCGGCCCGCAAAGTATCCACTCCGAGGGCGTGCCGAAATGCCCGCCGACCGAGTCGGCGGACGGTCTCGCCGGTCATGCCGGATTGCCGTGCCCGGCACGGCAGGTCGCCCGTCCGTAAGCGGCCGGACGGCGACCCGGGCGACGGCCGCGTGGGCCCCCCCCCCGGGGGGGGACGGGC